>JBIJDQ010000146.1:0-5937 GCA_044344025.1 Rhodoferax sp. | reverse complement strand
CAGTTATGCCGTGGTGGCAGACTTCCTTGGACGCTTTGAAAAGGAAGTTCGCCCTGTGGAAAGCCCATGACATTGGATCGCCTGAGGCACCGGCTGGTGGGTACCTTGCGTCGCCAGTTGACGCTGGGCATCACGCTCATCGTGGGGTTGATGATGGCGCAATTCATCTGGGACAACGTGCGCGCAACGCAGACGGCACTGCGCCAGCAACAAAATGCACAAACCCTGGTGCTGGCCAGCAGCCTGGCCACTGCGTCTGCGGTATGGGTCGCCTCGCGCGATTTCAGTGGTTTGCAAGAAATTATCGATGGCCTCTCAGGCTACCAAGATTTGCGCTACGCCATGGTGCTTGACCAATACGGGCAAGTACTGGCCCACAACGACCCGAGTCGCGTGGGTCTTTACCTCAATGACCTGCCACCTGGCATGGCCCCCACAGTGCGGTTCATGGGTTCTGACCTGACCGATGTAATACACCCCGTCGCACTTGAAAAAGTGCAAATTGGCTGGATTCGTATTGGACTTGGGCAAACCAAACTCGACGACAGCCTGACCCAGATCCGCCGCAATGGCATTCTCAATGCACTGGTGGCAGCGGCATTGGGCAATCTTTTGGGTGCACTGGCAGCGCGGTACCTGACACGCCGTCTGGATGCTGTGGCTGCAGTTGCCAAAGCGGTACGCCAGGGTGAATCAAACCAGCGCGTGACCCTGAGAGGTAGCGATGAGGCCGCCCGACTGGCCACGGAGTTCAACACCATGCTCGACACCCTGGCACAACGAGAGATCAGCTTGAAGCAACTCAATGCCGAACTGGAAACGCGTGTGCTGGAACGTACCGAAAAACTGGCTGGGCTCAACGCGGCCCTTATGCAGGCAAAGCAGGCTGCGGAAACCGCCAATCTGGCCAAAAGCGCTTTTTTGGCCAACATGAGCCACGAGATTCGCACCCCGTTGAATGCCATCATTGGCCTCAATTACCTGTTGCGCCGCGACGGCGCCACACCGCAACAAGTGGCCCGACTGGACGAGGTAGACAACGCCGGGCGACACCTGTTGACCATCATCAATGACATTCTGGACATTGCCAAAATCGAGGCAGGCAAGCTGCAACTGGAGCGCGCCAACTTTCATCTCTCTGCGATTCTTGACAACGTGGCTTCCATGTTTGGTGAGGCTGCGCGCAGCAAAGGCCTGCAAATCAGCATCGACGCTGATTCCGTTCCGCAATGGCTTTGTGGCGACCCGACCCGTTTGCGCCAGGCGCTGATCAACTATGTTGGCAATGCCATCAAGTTCACGGACCAAGGCCACATTGCGTTGCGCGCCTGGGTGGCAGAGGACGATGGCAATGATCTGTTGGTGCGGTTTGAAGTGACCGACAGCGGCATCGGCATACCACCTGACAAGCTCAGTGACCTGTTCAAAGCTTTTGAGCAACTGGACCCTTCCACCACAAGAAAATACGGGGGTACTGGTCTGGGCCTGAGCATTACCCAACGGCTGGCGCACCTCATGGGTGGTGAAGTTGGCGTCAACAGCACACCCGGCGTTGGCAGCACCTTTTGGTTCAGTGCCAAGTTACAACGTGGCCACGGTGCGATGCCCATGGTGTCAAACCAGGAATTGACGGATGCCGAGGGCCAGTTGCGCCTTGACCATCGGGGTCAGCGAATCTTGCTGGCAGAAGACAACACCATCAACTGCGAGGTCGCGACCGAATTGCTGCACGGTGCCGGACTGGCAGTGGACACCGTCGCCAATGGCCGTGAGGCACTTGAGCGGGTGAAAACTCATAACTACGACCTGGTTTTAATGGACCTGCAAATGCCGCACATGAATGGCCTGGAGGCCACACGGGCCATTCGTGCACTGCCAGGTTGGCAGTCCACCCCCATCATCGCCATGACCGCCAACGCCTTCGACGAGGACAGAAGAGCCTGTGAGGCGGCGGGCATGAGTGACTTTGTGGCCAAACCGGTTGACCCTGGCTTGCTCTTCACCACCTTGCTAAAGTGGCTACCCGGCCAAAAAACCAAGGTGCAAGTGCCCCCAGCGCAAGAGCAAGACTTGGCAGCCACAGCACCTGTAGAGCCAGCTCATGCCCTGGATGCGGTACTCGAACAAGTGTTGGGACGCCTTGAGCACCTACCGGGAATCAACGTGCGTTATGGGCTGGCCATGCTGCGGGGCAACGTCGACAAATACCTGCGCTTGCTGCGGCAGTTTGAAGAAACACACCTCGGAGACATGGAGCGCCTGGTCGCCACGCTGGCCGATCACCGCAACGCACAAGCCAAGCTGCTGACGCACACGCTCAAGGGTGCTGCCGCCACCTTGGGCCTTGAGCGCCTGGCACTGCTGGCCACCAGCCTGAACAATGCGCTGCGCAGCACGTCCGACACTCAAACACTGGGCGACGCTTTTTACATTGACGTTGAGGCTATCAACGTGGTATTCACCCAGCTCACAACTGCCCTGCAAGCCCTGCCTCTGGCCACACCTGCAGCGCCGCCAGGTGACAGCGCCCCCCCTGATTCAAGCGGTGTAGCCGCACTGCTTTGCGAACTTGACACCCTGCTGGCACACGGCGATGCAGCCGCCTCGGAATGGTTTGAGCAGCACACCACCGAGTTGCATTCAGCCTTGGGTGCGTCTTACCCGACGCTTGAGCACCAGATCAGGCAATTTGCTTTTGATGCCGCCCGCAACACCTTGCAGGAGGCGCTTAGGTTTTGAACTTCTCAAAGCCAACCCGTGCGCTGGCGGCGGCCAAGTTGGCCAATTGCTGGGCCATCGCCGGCTGCACCCATTGCCACTTGAAGCGCCACGACCAGCACCCCATGGTGCCGGGGGTGTTCATGCGGTGGCTGCCATCAAGTCCCAACACATCCTGAAACTGGCACAAGGCCAGGCGTGCCACCGACATGTTGGCCGCGCGCAGCATGGCCCAGTGCACAGACTGGCCGTCTGTGCCCAGGTACAAGCCGGCCAAAGACCGCTCATGGTCAGTCGCGCTGGTCCACCAGCCAGGCACGGTGTCGTTGTCATGCGTGCCGGTGTACACCACGGTGTTGGGCTCAAAGTTATGCGGCAAAAAGGCGTTGCTTGCGTCACCCGAAAACGCAAACTGCAGCACCCGCATGCCCGGGAAACCGGTGCGCTCACGCAATGCCCTGACCTCTGGCGTGATGTTGCCGAGGTCTTCTGCAATGATGGGCAAATCGCCCAAGGCCTGCGCCAATGTCTTAAACAGGGCATCACCCGGCCCGGCCCGCCAGCACCCACGAGTGGCGGTGGGTTCGTCGGCCGGAATCTCCCAATAGTCCTCAAAACCGCGAAAGTGGTCAATGCGCACCACATCGGCCAGGTGCAACTGACGGCGCACCCGCTCAATCCACCAGTGGTAACCGTCTTGTGCCATGGCATCCCAGTTGTACAGCGGGTTTCCCCAGCGCTGACCCGTAGCTGAGAAAAAATCAGGCGGTACCCCCGCCACCACGCTGGGCTGGCCCGCGGCGTCCAGCACGTACAGGTCAGGGCGGGACCAGCAGTCGGCGCTGTGGTGGGCCACAAAAATGGGCAAGTCACCCACCAGACGCACGCCCTTGCTGTGGGCATAGGCCTTGATGGCTTGCCACTGCAACTCAAATTGCCATTGCACAAAGCGCCAGAACGCCATCTCCTGGGCGTGCTCCAGGCTAGCCATGTCCAGGGCAACTGGGTCGCGCTGCGCCAAGGCCGCAGGCCACTGCGGCCAAATCGCGTGGTCAAACGCCTGGTCCAACGCCATGAACAAGGTGTAGTCGTCCAACCAGACGGATTGGGTTTTCGCCCAGCCCGTCATACTGGCACGGTCTTGCACCGTGGCATGTTGCTCAAACCCTGCAAAGGCCTCGCGCAGCAGACTTAGCCGCCATGGCATGAGGCGTGTGTAGTCAATGCGCTCGTCGTCCCAAAAGGCTTGCAGGTTGTTGGCATCAAGCCAGCCACGCTGCACCAAGGGCTCAAACGCCACGAGCAAGGGGTTGCCCGCAAACGCAGAACTGCCCATGTAAGGCGAATAACCCGGCCCCACTGGCCCAAGTGGCAAGGTTTGCCACAGCGTTTGCCCGGCGGTGTGCAACCAGTCGATGAAGTAATAGGCATCGGGTCCAAAGTCACCTGCGCCATGCGGACCCGGCAACGAGGTAGGGTGCAGCACCACACCGGCGGCACGCTGCGCCATCCATGAATCAGTCATGTGTCAAAAGCTCCAGAAAGCGGTCAATAAAGACCAGTAATAAGGCCGTGGTTGGGCCGCCCGCTCAATTGACCAGGTGACGGTACAAGGCGACATACTGTGCCGCCGCCTTGTCCCACCCCCGGGGTTGCTGCATGGCACGTTGACGCACACTGCGCCATTCGTCGGGCCGCGCATAAAGGGCAAAAGCGCGGCGTATGGCACGCTCCAGCGCCTGCGGCGTGAATTCATTAAACACAAACCCATTGGCCGAACCCGCAGCCAGGTCTTCCAGTGAGCAATCGGTCACCGTGTCAGCCAGACCACCCACGCGGTGCACCAGCGGCAGGCTGCCGTATTTGAGGCCATAAAGTTGCGTCAGACCACAGGGCTCAAACTGTGAGGGCACCAGCGTGACATCGGTGGCGGCAAAAATCCGGTGGGCGTAGGCCTCGTCATAACCAATGCGCACCGACACCGCGTGCGGGTGGGCGATGGCCCGCGCCCGAAAAGACCCCTCAAGCGCGGCATTGCCACTGCCCAGCACCACCAGTTGCCCCCCAAGGGCCACCACTTCATCAAGCACACCCAGCAACAAATGCAGGCCTTTTTGCTCGGTAAGGCGGCTCACAATGCCAAACAACGGGGTGTTGGCTTGCACCGTCAACCCAAGTTCTTTCTGTAGCGCGGTCTTGCAAAGGGCCTTGCCTGCAGTCTCTTGGGCGTTGTAAGGTGCCGCGATGGTCAGGTCGTGGGCAGGGTTCCACACCGCCTCGTCCACCGCGTTGAGAATGCCGCTCACATCGGCTGAGCGCGAGCGCAGCAAGCCGTCGAGCCCGCAGCCTTGCTCTGGCGTCTGAATTTCACGGGCGTAGGTCGGGCTCACGGTGGTGATGTGGTCGGCGAAATACAAGCCCGCTTTCATGAAGGAGAACTGGCCGTGAAACTCCACACCATTGACAGAGAAGGCCTCCATGGGCAAACCCATATCGAAGAAGTTTCGGGGCGCAAACACCCCCTGGTACGCCAGGTTGTGAACGGTGTAAACACTCGCCACATGCCTGCCATGGCTGGGTCCAAAAGTGAGGTAAGCCGAGGTCAGCGCCGCATGCCAGTCGTGGCTGTGCACCACGGCGGGGCGCCAATACGAATCCAGCCCACAAGCCAACTGCGCCGCGACCCAACCCAGCAGCCCAAAACGGCGGTGGTTGTCGTGGTGCGGTTGGCGGTGCACATCTTCGTAGGGTGTCCCGGGGCGGCAGTAAAGATGCGGCGCGTCAATCACATAAGCGCGAATGCCCAGCGTACCCAGCACGCCATGGCGCAGCACCAAGTGCTCACCCCAAGGGGCTATAAGCTCGGCCAGCACCACAGATTCCCGCAGGTCCACCAGAATGGACGAAAAACCGGGCAACAGCACCCGCACATCAGAGCCAGCCGCATTCAGGGCTGCAGGCAAGGCCCCGGCCACATCGGCCAGGCCACCCGTTTTGAGCAGTGGGAAGATTTCAGCGCTGACTTGCAAGACGTTCATCAATCGGTTCTCTTTACTGAAGTTTGTCCAACATTTCCTGGGTGATCAGCACCACACCGCCTTCGGTGCGCTCAAAGCGCTGACCGTCCAGCACCGGGTCTTCACCCACCACCAGGCCTTCCGGCACCACACAACCCCGGTCAATGACCACCTTGGTCAGGCGGCAATTGCGGTGGATAGT
>JBIJDQ010000145.1:0-5946 GCA_044344025.1 Rhodoferax sp. | reverse complement strand
CAGTGGCGCGTTGCCGGCCGAGCGCATCATGGGGGTGGAAACCGGTGGCTGTCCGCACACCGCCATCCGTGAAGACGCGTCCATCAATCTGGAGGCCATTGACCGCATGCTGGTGGACTTTCCCGACGCCGACATTGTGTTCATCGAGTCCGGCGGCGACAACCTGGCCGCCACCTTCAGCCCTGAGTTGTCCGATCTGACCATTTACGTGATCGACGTGGCCGCCGGTGAAAAAATCCCGCGCAAAGGGGGCCCCGGCATCACCAAAAGTGATCTGTTTGTCATCAACAAGACCGACCTGGCCCCCTATGTGGGCGCCAATCTGGAGGTGATGCGGGCAGACACCACTCGCATGCGCACCACAGCCAAAGGGCTCAAACCGTTTGTCATGACCAACCTTAAAACCTTGCAAGGGCTCGACGAGGTGATTGCGTTTATTCAAACTCGGGGCATGCTGACTTGACGATGGGCTGTTGATTCAAAGCCGGTGTGTAATCGGCGCATGAGTTTCCTTCTGCCTTTGTTGTTGATGTGGGTCACGCTGGCGGCCCACGCCCAGCCGAGCCCAGCCGCTTCTGCGCCCCAAGAGTCACCGTCCGTCGCTACAGCGGTCCCGGTTCAGCGCTGGATTGCGGTGCCGCGCATCCGGGGCAAGCTCACCGCGGCGGACATGGGGGTGGTGATCAACACGGCAGACCCGTACTCGGTGGCTGTGGGTGAATACTACGCACAGGCCCGTGGCATACCCGCCGAGCAGGTGCTGCGGCTGACGCTGCCCGTGCGCAACGCACTGACGGTGGCGGAATTTGGCGTGCTAAATGCCCGCATTCAGGCCCACATGGGGCCGCAGGTGCAGGCCCTTGCCCTGGCCTGGACGCAGCCCTTTGCCGTGGAATGCAATGGCATCACGGCGGCTCTCACGCTCGGGCTGGACATGCAGGCCTGCCAAAAAACCTGCGATGCCAGCAAAGCCTCGCGTTACTTCAACTCGCCCAGTGCCAGGCCTTTCACCGAACTGGGGCTGCGCCTGTCGATGCAGCTGGCTGCGCGCACCATTGACAGCGCCAAAGCCATGATTGACCGGGGTGTGGCCGCTGATGGTCAGCTGGGCAAACTCGGCGGTCCACCCGCCAACGCGGTGTTTGTGACCACAAGCGACAAGGCCCGCAGCGTGCGCAGTGTGTTGTTTCCCCCAGTTGGTTTGATTCGCGGCAAGGCAGTGCAGGTCGTGCTGGCAGACGGTGCGGATGCCACGCCTTTGAACCGGGTGATCTTGCTCCAGACCGGTGTGGTGCAACAGCCAGCCATCGACCGCGAGCAGTGGTTACCCGGTGCGCTGGCTGACCATTTGACCTCGTTTGGTGGTCAGTTGATGGACGGCAGCGGGCAGATGAGTGTCCTGGACTGGCTGGAGTCCGGTGCCACCGCCAGTTACGGCACGGTGAGCGAGCCCTGCAACCACCTGCAAAAATTTCCGCACCCGCAAGTGCTGCTGCTGAACTATGTGCAGGGCGCCACCGCGCTGGAAGCCTATTGGCGCAGCGTGGCCTGGCCCGCACAAGGCGTATTTGTGGGCGAGCCGCTGGCGGCACCTTTTTAAGTCATGAAGACTGTTTCACGACTTGGTGCGCCCCCTCAAGCACCTGAAAGCTTGACTGAACTGATGCGCAGCAGCCCGGCGCGCTCACCGCTCACGCACGGTTTTTTGCTGCTCAATTTGCTGGTGTTTTTGGCTATGTTGAGCAAGGGTGCGGGGTTATGGCACACCGCCAATGGTGTGCAGCTGGCGTGGGGAGCCAATTTTGGCCCGGCCACCCAGGACGGGCAGTGGTGGCGGCTGGTCACCGCCATGTTCATCCACTTTGGCATCGTGCATTTGGCCATGAACCTGTGGGCCTTGCGGGATGTCGGGCGGCTGGTGGAGCGCCTGTATGGCCCGTGGCGTTTTGCCACGCTTTATGTGGGCAGCGGCATCTTGGGCAACCTGCTGTCATTGGTGGTGCAGGGCAACCACGCGGTGTCGGGCGGGGCTTCAGGGGCCATCTTTGGGCTGTATGGGGCGTTGCTGGTTTTTTTGTGGCGTGAGCGCAGGCAGGTGATGCCCTCAGAGTTTCGTTGGCTGTTTGGGGCAGCAAGCGTGTTTACCGTGCTGATGTTGTCCATGGGCTGGGTCATCCCCGGTATTGACAATGCGGCCCACGGTGGTGGTCTGCTGGGCGGGGCACTGCTGGCGCGGGTGTTGGCACGGCCATGGACGGCGCACAGTCCGCACAACCGGCTCGGTCAGGGCTGGGCCCTGCTGGTGTTGTTGGCGGGCACCAGTTGGTTGGCGGGGCACATTCCGGCACCAAGTTATTTGTTTCGCGAAGAACTCAAGGCCCGTGCGGCCATTCAAAGCTTTACCCTGGCCGACCAGCGCATCACCCAGCAATGGGGTGAAATTCTCAGCACCGCACCCAGACAGCGGCTAAGCTTTGAGCAGCTGGCCGGGCGCATTGAGTCCACCGTGACCGCCGGGTACGAGCGCAGTTTTGAGCAACTCATGGCCGCCACACCCGAGTCACAAGCGCCTTCGGCGGCGGCGCTGGAGGGGTTGCAAGCCTATGCCTTGCAGCGGGCCCAGGCCTCACGCGATTTGGCCGAGGGCCTGCGCACCAATGACGCTGACAAAATTCGCCAAGCCTTGCGTCAGGCACAACGGGCCGCGACGGGGGCATCCCGCGGGTTGGCACCTTCGTCTGCGGCATCAACCGCCAAATAAATCAAGACATGCCGTGCCCAGGCAAGGGCATCAGCGCAGCACCAAGTTGTAGCCGCGCAACACCAGTGAGGTGAGTTTGAGCGGCGTGTGGCGCACCACGGCAGGCAGCCATTGGGGTGAATTTAAAGAAAATCGGGTGGCCCAGCGCGTGACCGGGCGCAGCCACTGGGTGGATTTGACAAAACGTTGCTGCTTGGAGGTGGGTGTCATGGGGATGGCCTGGGTTGATCGCTGGCAACATTGTTGTGCCTGCCTGAAAACCTTGCTGCCAGGGTGTCAAAAATGCGCGGCGCTAAACCCGCCAAGTCACAAGGGCATCTGGAGTTGTGTGGTAATTTGTTTTCCATGGTGAATCAAAAACCCCCTGAACCTCGCAACTCCACGGTGCCCAGCAGCCGACTGTCCCGCTTGATGCGCATGGGGCAAATGGCCACCGGTGTGGCGGGCAACATGCTGTTGGCCGGTGCCCGCGAGTTGGCGCAAGGCAAACGTCCCAAACTCAGCGACCTGCTGCTGACCCCCGCCAACGCCGTCAAGATCACCCAGCAACTGGCTCAGATGCGCGGGGCCGCCATGAAGGTTGGGCAACTGATCTCGATGGACGCCGGCGACCTGCTGCCGCCTGAGATGGCGGCCATTCTGGCGCGCTTGCGCTCTGATGCCCACGCCATGCCACAACGCCAGGTGCAAGCCGTGCTGACGGCCAACTGGGGTGCCAAATGGCAGACGCGGTTTGAGCCGTTTTCGTTCACGCCGATCGCTGCAGCCTCCATTGGTCAGGTTCACCGTGCCACAACGCGGGACGGGCGCGACCTGGCCATCAAAATCCAGTACCCCGGCGTGCGAAAAAGCATCAGCAGCGACGTGAACAACGTGGCCACGCTGCTGAGGCTGTCTGGCCTGCTGCCCAACACACTTGACATTGCCCCGCTGCTGCTGGAGGCCAAGCGCCAACTGCGCGAAGAAGCCGATTACCTGGCCGAAGGCACCCACTTGCAGCGTTTTGCTGACTTGCTGGCCGATGCGCCCGAGTTTGTGGTGCCCACCTTGCACACTGACCTGACCACCGCGCATGTGCTGGCCATGTCATTTGTGGGGGGTGTGCCCATTGAGTCCCTGACCGACGCTCCGCAGGCCGAGCGCGACCGCATCGTGCGTCTGCTGGTGAGCCTGCTGTTCAGGGAGTTGTTTGAGTTTGGCCTGATGCAAACCGACCCCAATTTTGCCAACTACCGTTATGACCCGGTAACGGGCCAACTGATCTTGCTGGACTTTGGCGCCACCCGCTCGTTTGCCCCCGCCTTTGGTCAGGCCTATCGACAGCTCATGGCCGCCGCCATGGCGGGAGACCGCCGAGCGATGAAACAAGCCGCCATGGCGATTGGCTATTTTGACGAGAGCGCCCTGCCCAAACACCAGACTGCCGTGTTGGACATGATGCAGATGGCGCTGGAGCCGCTGCGCCATGCAGGAGATTTTGATTTTGGCCACACCGACATGGTGCAACGCCTGCGCCAAGCCGGCATGGCGCTGGGCCTGGACCGTGATTTTTGGCACATCCCGCCGATTGACACGCTGTTTTTGCACCGCAAGCTCGGTGGCCTGTATTTGCTGGCAGCCCGGCTCAAGGCGCGCGTCAATGTGCAGCAACTGGTGCAAACCATTCTCTGATTCAGCCGCCAGACCAACCCCTAAACCCTAACCCAACCGAATGAGACCCCCTATGAAAGCCACCTGGAACAACACCGTGATTGCCGAGAGTGACGACACCGTCCTGGTCGAAGGCAACCATTACTTCCCCGAGAGTTCGCTCAACAAGGCCTTCACGACCTTCAGCAACCACAAAACATCTTGCGCCTGGAAGGGACAGGCCAGCTACTACACCCTGATGGTGAACGGCGAAACCAACCCCGATGCCGTCTGGTACTACGCCGACCCCAAGCCGGAAGCCGAGGCCGTGCGTGGCCGTGTGGCTTTCTGGAAAGGCGTGAAAGTGGGTTGATTCAGGCGCGCCAGGCTACCCGGTGCGCCGCGCGCTCAAACGCCATGTCCACCACCACGGCCAGCAGGGCTACCAGCACAGCACCTTGCAAAACATAGGCGGTGTTGAAGCCGCTCAGGCCCACAATGATCGGTGAGCCCAGTGTTTTGGCCCCCACGGTGGAGGCAATGGCGGCGGTGCCAATGTTGATGATCACCGAAGCACGCACCCCCGCCAGCCACACCGGCAGGGCGAGCGGCACCTCCAGCTGCCAAAGTGTTTGCCAGGGCGTCAAGCCCAAACCACGCGCCGCCTGCTGCATGGGCTGAGGCACGGCTTGCAGCCCGGCCACCGTGGCTTGCAGCACGGGCAACACACCATACAAGGCCAGCGCCAGCAAGGCCGGCAACTCGCCAAAGCCCACCAAAGGCACCGCCAACGCCAGCACGGCCACCGGCGGAAAGGTCTGGCCCATGGCCGCCAGCGCGTCCACCATGGGCTTGAAGACCTGGCCCGCCTGCCGCGTCACGCAGATGCCCGCCACACTGCCCACCCCAATCGCCACCAGGCTGGAGAGGCCCACCAACTGGCAGTGTTGCCAAAGCAACTCGGTGAAGGGTTCCTGGGTGTACACCGGGCGCTGCAGGTCCGGGAACGCATAAGCGAACAAGCCGCCGCTGTAAGGCAGCCCCAGCACCAGTGCCAGCAAGGCCAGCAGGGTCCAAAACAGCCGGTCTTGGCACGCCAGCTTCAGGCCCGACCAAGTCGCTGCCAAAACCCTGTCACGCATGGGCAGCTGCGGGCGGGTCAAGCACGGCCTGGTTAGATGCTGCCGGGGCAAACACGTCGGCGGCATGCAACACGCCCTGGTGCAGGCCATCGTTGCCAGCCACATTCACGCAGCTTGTGCGGTGTTGCGCCATGTTTGAGAGTGCATCGCGCAAGGACGCGCCTGCGGGCAGGCACGAACCCGACACAGCAGCCTGGGGCCGGGCAAGACTTGCAGCAGGCTGCAATGAAAGCCATTTCAACCCCACATCGCTACGGCCCACAAAATCAGCCACCAAGGCGTTGGCGGGTTGAGTGAGCAACTCAAGCGGCGCGGCGGCCTGTACCACCTGGCCGTGGTCGATCAGCACAATGCGGGTGCCCAAAAGCAGTGCTTCGTCAATGTCGTGGGTCACCAGAACAATGGTTTTGCCAG
>JBIJDQ010000144.1:0-6008 GCA_044344025.1 Rhodoferax sp. | reverse complement strand
TTTGTGGCAGGACTCACACACGGTGACACCGCTGTGCACCGTGGTGTTGGGCTTGCTGGTCAGCCCGTAAGTTGTGCTGCCGTGGCAGCTGGCACAGCCGGTGGCCACCGACACGTTGGTGTGGTACTTGGCAGGCAGCCAGCTGGCAAAGCCACTCTTGTGGCAAGTCATGCACGTATTTAGAGAAGTTGAAACGTGGCTGGCTGACTTACCAGTTGCTGCGGTGCCGTTATGGCAACTCGCGCAGTTAGTCGCAGCACTGTACGCACTGTGGTTCACTTTGGTACCCGCCCAGGCGTTGGTGGATTTGTGGCAGGTTTCGCAATTGGCAGTGGTTGCCAGGTGAGCGTTTGACTTGCCAACTGCATGGGTTCCGTTGTGACAACTCGTGCAATTGTTCGATACCGACACGTTCACGTGAAATTTAGCTGGCAGCCAGCTTTGGGTGCCCGGTTTGTGGCAGGTGGTACAACTGGCCGTTGTGGCAATGTGGTTGCCAGACTTGCCTGATCCCGAGGTGCCGTTATGGCAGCTGGCACAGTTGGTGGCCGCAGTGAATGTGCTGTGATCCACGTTGCGCGCGGGCAGCCAGGCCGTGGCTTTGTGGCAAGTATCACAAGCCGCCTGTGTTGGCCAATGATTAGCTGACTTGCCCGGCGCAGTCATTCCGTTGTGACATGTACTGCATGAGCCATTGGCAACGCCCGCATGGTTGAACTTGGCACCGCTGAAAGTCTGTGTGTTGTGACAGGTTTCACACGCCGCCGTGGTTGGAATGTGTTGCGGGGTCTTGACAACGTTGTTTCGAGCCAGCCGAAGACTATTGGTATGACAGGTGGCGCAATCACGCGGTGTGCCCTTGAAGATGCCACTGACATGGCAACTTTCACACCTGGTGGACGCATGCACGCCCGAAAGCGGGAAACCAGTCTTCAGGTGGTCAAAGTTATTGGCCGTAGCTTGCGCCAGGACGGACGTGGCACACAATGCAAAACTCAATGTCATGAAGCTTTGAGTTGCCAAGCGAAACAACCACCGGATGAAAATATTCATGGGGCTTTTCCATCTTGTTTTGTTATTTCAAGGCCGCCGGTCAAACGACGCTGAAATTTTTTCCAGTTCTCAGTCACATGGCATTGCTCACAACGCACGCCAAATTGCCCATCGTGGACATCTGTAGATTGGTGACAAGACAAACAATTGATGCCAACCGGTGCTGCATCTTTGCCTTTGGGCGCTTCTTTCTTGTGACAGCTTTCACACGTCACCTTGCGGTGTGCACCTTCCAGTACATATTGCGTACGCTTGTCGTGATTGAAATCCCACAAGCGCCATGATCTGGCGTTGTGACAGTTCTCGCAACGCTCCCCAAGCTTTTGCTTGTGTTTATCTTCCTTTTTGTGACAGGCGTAGCAGGTAAGCTCCACGTCCTTAAATCGTTGTGTCAAGTGACAGCTTTTGCAGGTGGCGGTGATGTGACGCCCCGTAAGCGGGAACTTCGTTTGAGAGTGGTCAAACTTTTCCACCCTCCAGGTCTTGTCGGTGTGGCATGACTCACACGCCTTACCCGCCTGGCCTTCGTGTTTGTCATCTTTTTTATGGCAACTAAAACAGTCGGTTGAAGTCTTGCGAAAGCTTGTCAAATCCTTGTGGCAAGCAGTGCACTTGATCACACCTTCGGCGTGAGCGTTACGCAAACGGAACTTTGTTTTGTCATGTTGGAAACGACCTGCCGTCGTTTTCCAATCGCGCTCGCCATGACACGCCTCACACTGCTGGCCCAAATTGCCATTGTGTTTGTCATCCTTTTTGTGACAACTGAAACAGTCTTTGGGTGCCTCCTTGAACATGGCGCTCTTGTGGCATTTCTTGCACTCGACATCGCCATGTTTTCCAAGCAAAGGGAAGCTACTTTTGTCATGGTCAAACCTGGCCGGTTCTATCCAGCTTCTTTCGCTATGGCAACTCACGCTATGACATGAATGACAATCTTGAGCCAACTTGGTCTTGTACAGCGGTCCTTTGTGGCAAGACGTGCACGAGGTTGTGATGTGTTTGCCACGCAAACCATATTTAGTATCGGCATCGTGGTTGAACGTGGATGGTTTCCAGGTTTTGACACCGTGGCACGTCTCACACTTTTCGCCATACTGACCTTTGTGGCCCTTGGTGCTGTCGTCATCTTTTTTGTGGCAGCTCACGCAGGCGCGGGCGGTGTCTTTGTACTTGTTTGCTTTGTGGCAATCTGAACATTTGGCATCGGCATGTTTGCCCTCCAGCGCGAACTTGGTGGTGCCGTGGTCAAAAACTGCTTCTTTCCAATTTTTTTCGTTGTGGCAGTCAGCGCACTTGCTGCCCAGGGAGCCCTTGTGGGTATCGTCCTTTTTATGGCAACCGTTGCATTGAAGGGCCGCATCGCGGAATTTTTTACCTGTCTCGTGGCACTTTTCGCACGCCAGAAGGCCATGCTTGCCTTTGAGCAAAAAGTCTGTTTGCGTATGGTCAAACTTCTTTTTATCGAAACTGGCAATGTGCGCTGTTCGTCCCTTGTGATCGGTGTGGCAGACGTTGCACGCCTGCGGTTTCAGCGTGCCATGAAAACCGGCTTTGTTCTTCATGTCAGCACTCACTTCTTTGTGGCAAGCTGAACAAAGGGTGGACTGTCCCTTGCGATCGAATTTGATGTGGCACTGCTGGCAGTCGTACTCTAGTTTCACGTGCCCCTGAATGAGTTCGCCCGGTGCCAGAATCGATTCGATACCCTGCGCCATCGCACCCCCGCACAGGAGTGAGGTGCACAGCACTGCCACCATCATCAAAAAAAATTGGTAACACAGCCGTAAAGCGAAGATGTTGCATGGCATTAGCCCGCGCTTCCCATCAGTAAATGTGGACGGCGCACACATGCACCACCGCACTGATGAACATCAGATATACAAACGGAATGTGCGCTACATGCCACAAAGAAAAAAGACGCTCATAGGCAGTGAACTGTGCCACCCGTGTGACCGAATTCAAGTACTGACTCACCAGTGTCTTGGCATGCTTCTGGCGGCGACTGGTGTCCTTTTCCGTCCATTGATGCTGCTGGCCAAGGGACTGCAAAATCCTTTGCAGTTCAGCCGCGCATTCCCGGCAAACCAGCCACTGCTGAAGCGGCAGCAAAAACCCTTGGCGTAAATAGGTGAGCCAACCGGTCTTCGCCTGCAATTCGGCCGCTTCAAAAGCGATCAGACGATTTTCTACGCTTGGCGCAAATGACAAGCGAGACTTGGCTTCATCGAGTTGCAGACCGGCGCGAGTGCGTAGTTCATTCAACCCAACCTGCTCACCGCGCAGTCCGCGGTTTACCCGCGCGTAGATGAAGCGACCAACAACGCCACTGGCAGCTACTGCCAGCATGCTGTACAACGCTACTGCTGCATTGAGTGAACCAACTCGAAAAGTGGAGTGCAGCAAAATCAACACAGGTCCGCCCACACCCAGCACCATGTGGACCAAAAACCACCATTTGACCTGCCCCCAATTTCGGGCAAATTTGAAATGTTTACGCAGCGGATAGCTGAACAACAGCAACATCATTACCGCACCCACGACGCCGATCCAGTAACCGGTGTCATCACCCGCCTCAAACAAGCCGATTTGACTGATTTTCCAGACCACAAACAGCAGGGCTGCAATGACCAGATAGACAGCGATGTCCACGGGCAATGAAGCACGAAAAGTTTGAGCGGTGCCGCTAGGGATGGCATGTTGATTGGTGATCAGCCCTGTGTCGGGGAAATCGTGTTCAAACTTACTCATTTGTGCAGTCGTGATTTCAACGTAAGAGCTCATAAGTTCACTGAATGTAGAAACGCCCCGTCAATTGCCCAAAGCAATGGGGAGCACTTTTTCTAGTTTGCGCAGATTAGATACGATTTATTTTTAAATAGGGAATAAATCCCAAATTTATTTTGTAACAAGGTATTACGACCCATTGTCGAGATTCGTGCTGAACCGGCCAACAGACTGGCCAAAGATGACTTATTTTTTTTCACGCTTGGATCGATGGGTGGGCCGGTCTTGGTGTCTTGGCTATGGGCCAGAAAAGGGGATATTCCTGTCCTGAGGGTCGTCAAAGTGCGCTTCTACGTCGCTGGGCAGCAATTGAATGGTGGCGCGCAAACCCGGCACTGCACCCATTAGCGCCTGCTCCACGCTGCTGCGCACTTCAGCCGCCCGGCCCAAGGTCCAGATGGAGGGCATGTGCATGTGCAAGTCCACAAAGCGGCGCTGACCCGAGCGTCGGGTCATGACATGGTCAAAGCGAATGGTTTGCTGGTCAAAGGAGTCGAGTGTTTTCTGGATATCTCGGAGAACGTCGGGTTCAACGGCTTCGTCCATTAGCCCCTGCGAAGACCGCCACATCAGGTGACCGCCTTCCCAAAGAATGTTCAGCGCCACCCCAATGGCTGCAACGGCATCCAGCCAGAGCCAGCCGGTCAACGCCACGCCGATCAGTCCAAGCACCACCCCCCCAGAAGTCCAGACATCCGTGACCAAATGCCTGGCATCGGCTTCCAGCGCAATGGAGCGGTGCACCTTGGCAGAACTGAACATCACCCAGGCCAGCAGCCCGTTGAGAGCAGAGCTAAGCACCGACAGCGCCAAACCCCAGCCGAGCGCCTGCAGTGGTTGTGGTTCAAACAGTCGGGCCGCTGCCGCCCAGATGATGCCAACGGCAACACCAACGATCAGGATGCCCTCAAAGCCGGACGAAAAATACTCCGCCTTGTGGTGGCCGTAGGGATGCTCATCGTCCGCAGGGCGTTGCGCAATGGTCACCATCATTAACGCAAAAATGGCGCTTGCCAGGTTCACAAACGACTCCATCGCGTCCGACAACAAGCCCACTGAATCGGTGACGTACCAGGCTAGCGTCTTGAGCGTAATCGTCGTGATGGCAACGGCAATGGACGCCCATAGCAAGCGTTTTGGGGTCAACCATTGAACTGGCAATAGAGAAATCATGGAAAGTGATGTGTCAGCGTTCTTCGATGGTTTTGGGCACAGCTTTTAAACTGATGACCGATGAAAGTTACGGTTAATCAAAAATTTCGCTAAGCCAGGATTTCTTGCGATGCTGTTCCTGCCCATAACTGCCATGGTGCGACGAATGGTGTCCGTCGTTGCGCGGGTAACCATTGGGTTGATAGGTTTGCTGGGCCGCGGACACTACAGCTGCGCCAGTTGTGGACCTTTCAATCAACTTATCCAGTTCACCCCGATCAAGCCACACGCCTCGACACTGTGGGCAGTAGTCAATCTCAACGCCTTGGCGTTCGGTCATCAAAAGACTTGATTCCTGGCAGATGGGGCATTTCATAGAGTTCCTTCGGTTGAGGTTGGGTGTTGGAGACGATGATTGTTGGATCAATCCCCCGTCGAGCGACCTCAAAAGTCTATGGCGACAGCCTTAAGGCATTCTTATCGAGCTTTCTGAAAGCCGCTGTTCTCCGGTGTCCGACTTCGCTGCCAACCATCCACTCCACATCCAGGTCAGGTCGTTCAATAACCATTCGACCGCTACTATTTAGATAGTGAACTACGCTTATCTGACAAGCACTACAGCCCTAAAACGCTTAAAAATCGGTGCTCAAAGGGTCCACATGCACCTGCAACCACCACTCCAGCAGCGCCAGGTGCCACAACTTGCTGCCGTTGATGCGGGTGAAATGCTCAGGCGCTTCCGGGGCGGCCAGCAGTTGGTTCACGTAGTCGCGCTGGTACAAGCCGCGCTGGATGCAGGCCTCAGACATCAGAATGTCGCGCATCATTTCCAGAAACGGCCCACGCACGTACTTGAGTGCCGGCACCGGAAAGTAGCCTTTGGGCCGGTCGATCACCGAATCTGGAATCAGCCCGCGTGAAATGGCTTTTAACGGAAACTTGCCACCTTCCTTGAGCTTGAGTTCTGGGGGCATGTGGGCCGCCAGTTGCACCAGTTCATGGTCAAGAAACGGCGT
>JBIJDQ010000247.1:0-4272 GCA_044344025.1 Rhodoferax sp. | reverse complement strand
CATGTCTGCCATGGCTGTGCTTTTGCGTTTACCTGTCTTGAAGTTTTCCAACTGCTTGGCGGTGTACTCCCAGTGCTGGCCTCCCAGACGGGGGAATATCTCGCTGGAGGACTCCCCTTGCTCACCATGGCACATAAAACACACGCCATTGACAATTTTTTTCGCCCTGGCTTCATCTGCCTGTCCCCAGGCAGAAAAAACCATCAGGCAGGCGGCGGCAACGCCCCAAGTCTTCATTACTCGCATGCGCCTAGCCCAATGTATCGGCCCAAATGCCTTTAGCCCAAGCCAAGGCAAAGCGACCTTCAAGCTCGTTGGCTGCTTTTGAAACGCCCACTGACGTAACCGGCGCAGTCACTGGCAACATGGTTTTCTTCTCGGCGTCATAAGCATGCACGCTGTTTACATGAATGGCATCTTCGTCACTGACCATGCTGTAGCAAGTGTTGTTGTAGATGGGCAATGAGTTGGGCGTACTGTTGGACAACAATGCAACCACCGCCGCTGCGCAAACCTTTCCATGCTGGTTAGCCATATGGGCGGATTTGGGCATGATGGGCGCGATTTGAATT
Source organism: Rhodoferax sp. (assembly GCA_044344025.1). Classification (GTDB taxonomy): domain Bacteria; phylum Pseudomonadota; class Gammaproteobacteria; order Burkholderiales; family Burkholderiaceae_C; genus Rhodoferax. The sequence continues at coordinate 3,700 of JBIJDQ010000247.1, read as the reverse complement.
GAATCACCCAAAACGTGCACGTTTTTCGCAGCTTTGGACTCAAACGTCAAAAAGTCGACTTCGCACCAGCGCTTGTTGGCCGTAGCCAAGCCGGACTGCACTGCAATCTGGCCCGCACGCATGCCTGGCACAACATTGAGTACATTGGCCTTGACGTCGTCATTTACTTCAAACTTCAAGGTATTGGTGGTGGCGTCGACATCGAGCACGGCGTGCTTCGGACGGTACTCAATGATGCCTGCATAACGGTCTGCCCAGGCTTTTTTGAACAACGGTCCCTTGGACGTTACGTCGTCATTGGCATCAAGAATCAAAACCTTGCTCTTCGGTTTTGCCTTGCTGAAATATTGCGCAACCTGGCAGGCCCGTTCATAAGGGCCGGGCGGGCAACGGTACGGAGCCAGTGGAATGGCGATGGCATACACACCGCCGTCGGGCATGGCTTCGAGCTGCTTGCGCAGGGCAACCGTCTGTGGGCCTGCTTTCCAGGCGTGCAAAACCTTGTCCTGCGCACCAGGCTTGTTCATCCCGGGCAATGTTTCCCACATAAAGTCAACACCCGGTGAAACGATCACACGGTCGTAGGGCAACACACTTCCGCCAGCCAGCTTAACGGTACGCTTGTCTGCATCAATTGCAGTAACCGAATCGCGAACTACTTTGACACCATGGCGCTTGACCAGGCTGTCGTAACTCAAGGTGATGTCCGCCATGGTTTTGCTGCCGGACAACACCAGGTTGGAAATCGGGCAGGAAATGAATGAGGCGTTTGGTTCGACCAATGTAACTTCGATACCGTAGTCAGACCACATCCGGAGGTACTTGGCAGCCGTGGCTCCACCATAACCACCACCAACAACCACTACTTTTGCTCCGGATGCACCACCGCTTGCGCAGCCCGACAACATCCCAAAGGCACCCATGACAGAACCGGCACCGACCGACTGCAAAATTTGACGACGTTTCATGTTGTACTCCTTATTTTTTCAGTGCAGCAAAGTAAGCAGCCAATTGCTCGATCTGCGCGTCAGTGAAGCCCTTGGACAACTGATGCATCAGCGTTGCAGGCTTTTTGTCCATCTTGAAGTCCATCATTTTTTTCTGTATATCGTCTTTTGACTTGCCAGCCAGAGATTCCATTCCCGGCTCAGCAACTCCATGCGTGCCGTGGCAAGCGGAGCACGATGCTGCCATGCCACGCACTTGCATAGCGTCGGCGCTGGCCCACGCTGAGGCGGTCGTCAGCGCAACAGCGCTGACCAGTTTGATCCACTTATTCATGATGTTTGTCTCCTAGAAAAAACGACGGCAATGTATCGACCAAGTCTTATATGTCTCGATGCTAATACTTTACACCGGATTCGGCCACCGTAATTACCCGCATCCGCTGGAGTATCTGTGAATGCAGCGGGAAAGGTGCTAGTCGTCGAACGACCGGTCCTCAACCTGAGAGCACACAGCCTTGCAAACCTGCACAACACGCTCGTTGGCAATACGATAGAACACCTGCACGCCATCACGGCGCTTAGACACCACACCTGCCTTGAACAAGGTATTGAGATGCTGGGACATGTTCGGTTGGGTGGTTGGAATACAGGACAGCAAATAACTGACGTTTTGCTCACCATCGCACAAACAGTTGATGATTTTGAGACGCATCGGCGCCGACATTACCTTGAATAACTCGGCAGCTTTTTCGAACACTTCTTCAGGCTTGTTGAGACCCGAATGTTCCGGATCAATGAAAGTTTGGGGCATGTTGAACTCCAGCCTTTAAAAATGCATCTGTGAATCAAAAAAAGGACTTGCAAACCAATGCAAGTCCTTTTCAAACACCAACAATCGTGGTGGGCAGTACAAGTTTCGAACTTGTGACCCCTGCAGTGTGAATGCAGTGCTCTACCCCTGAGCTAACCGCCCTGCAACCTGTACAGGAAAGCCTAAAATTATATCTCAGTTTCATGAAGCGATGCGCCACACAGTCTTACCACCACTCGACTTGTCCATCTGATTGATCACATCTTCGTGTGCAGCCAATTCCTGGTCGTTCGCAGACAAGACCGTCAGTGTGACGGTCGACAAATCAATGCTTACCGTCGTGACCTTAGGGCCTTCGTCCGGAGTGGGTTCCATCAGCAAGGCATCCTGACCGCGGGTGAGGTTAATGTAAACATCGGCCAACAGCTCGGCATCGAGCAATGCGCCATGGAGCGTCCGACCGGAATTGTCAACACCCAGCCGATCACACAGGGCATTCAAATTGTTGCGCTTGCCGGGGAACATCTCCTTGGCCATGACCAGTGTGTCAACAACATTGGAAACATAGTCTTTCAACTTGGGGCGACCGAGCAACTCCAGCTCTTTGTTCAAAAAACCCAAGTCAAAAGTTGCATTGTGAATAATCAACTCCGCGCCCTGCACATAGGCGAGAAAGTCTTCTACAACCGCTTCAAACTTCGGCTTGTCCCGCAAAAACTCGGATGTGATGCCGTGAATACGCAGCGCATCTTCGTGGCTTTCACGCCCTGGGTTCAGGTAGAGATGCAGGTGACTGCCGGTCAACTTGCGGTTGAGCAGCTCGACACAGCCGATCTCGATAACCCTGTCGCCGCTGTCGGCGTACAGTCCCGTGGTTTCAGTATCCAGAAAAATTTGTCGCATAAACGTCTACCTAAAACCAGCCAAACCGCTTAGTGGTTCTCTTTTGCGTGGTTGATAGAGTACTTCGGAATTTCTATCACCAGATCCTGCTGCGCTACAAACGCCTGACAACTCAATCGCGAGTTCGGCTCCAATCCCCAGGCGCGGTCCAGCAAATCTTCCTCATTTTCATCCTGCTCATTGAGCGATGCCATGCCCTGGCGCACGATAACGTGACAGGTGGTGCAAGCGCAACTCATGTCGCAGGCGTGTTCAATTTGAATGCCATTCTCCAGCAATGCCTCACAAATCGATGAGCCGGCCTGGGCGGTAACCTCTGCGCCGCTTGGGCAGTACTCGGGATGGGGAAGAATTTTGATGATCGGCATACGGGGTGCTCTGTCAAATGGTCGATATGTTTTTACCGGATAGCGCCCGCGAAATTCCGCGGTTCATCCGCATGGCCGCAAACGGCTCCGTGGCTTGTGCCAATGTTTTACAGGCGGCTTCAATCACTGCCGCATCCTGGCTTGACAACGCGGCTTTCAGCGCCTCAATCACCGTTACTATTTCGGCATGGTCTTGCTCAGTCAACAAGTCGCCATCGGCCTTCAGTGCGGTGCGGGTTGCCAAAACCAGACGGTCCGCATCTACCCGCGCCTCTACCAGCGCCCTCGCCCGCATGTCGACTTCCGCGGTTGCAAAACTGTCTTTCAGCATTTGTGCAATGGTGTCGTCGCCTAGACCATAAGAGGGCTTAACTGAAATCTGCGCCTGCACACCACTGACTTGCTCGTGAGCAGAAACATTCAGCAGCCCGTCGGCATCCACCGTGAAAGTCACCCGAATTCGCGCAGCGCCAGCCGCCATCGGGGGAATACCCCGAAGCTCAAAACGTGCCAAGCTGCGGCAGTCCGCCACCAAATCACGCTCGCCTTGCACCACATGCAATGCAAGTGCCGTCTGACCATCCTGGTACGTCGTAAAGTCTTGCGCCATGGCAGTCGGAATGGTCTGGTTGCGCGGCACGATCCTCTCTACCAACCCTCCCATCGTTTCC
>JBIJDQ010000143.1:0-6070 GCA_044344025.1 Rhodoferax sp. | reverse complement strand
CGGGCTGCAACCAGCGCTAATTAGGGAAAACATAGCTTACAGAACCTGACGGATAGGTGAGAATCTTCCTTTTAGTTCAAAACTTGGAGTGTGAATCATGACCGATCGTATTTGGCTGAGCAGTTATCCAGAAGGTGTTCCGGCAGACATTGATGTGACCCGTTACACATCGATGGTGGACATGATGGACGAGTCCTTCAAGAAATTTGCCAGCCTCAGCGCTTACAGTTTCATGGGCAAGGAACTTAACTACAAGCAGGTGGATGAACTCAGCCAGACTTTTGGTGTTTACTTGCAGGGCCTGGGTTTGTCCAAGGGTGATCGAGTTGCCGTGATGATGCCAAATGTGATGCAGTACCCGATTGTGGTGGCTGGCATCATGCGTGCAGGCTACACCCTCGTCAACGTCAATCCGTTGTACACCGCGCGCGAGTTGGAGCACCAGCTCAAAGACTCTGGTTCAAAAGCGGTTGTGATTCTTGAAAACTTTGCGGCAACCCTGGAAAAGTGCCTTGCCGCTACACCGGTCAAACACGTGGTGTTGTGTGCCATGGGGGATCAGCTGGGCTTGCTCAAAGGGGCCTTGGTGAACTATGTGGTGCGTAACGTCAAGAAAATGGTGCCTGACTTCAATTTGCCCAATGCGGTGCGTTTCAACGCAGCCATTGCCAAAGCCAGCAGCGGCACACTGAAGAAGGTGACGCTCAAGCCAGATGATGTGGCGGTGTTGCAGTACACAGGTGGCACCACAGGTGTCTCCAAAGGGGCGGTGCTGTTGCAGCGCAACCTGGTCGCCAACTTGTTGCAGGCAGATGCCTGGTTTCAGCCGGCACTGAAAAAAGTACCTGCCTCCGACCAGATTACCTTTGTGTGTGCCTTGCCGCTTTATCACATCTTTGCATTTACCGTCGGCATGATGGTGTCAATGCGACTGGGTGGCAAACTGATCCTGATTCCCAACCCCCGTGACTTCCCTGCCGTGCTGGGTGAACTGGCAAAACACAAAATTCATGTGATGCCTGCCGTCAACACCTTGTTCAATGGATTGGCCAACCACCCAGACTTTAATAAAGTGGACTGGAAGAATCTGGTGGTGTCTGCGGGCGGTGGCACAGCGGTGCAAAGCTCGGTGGCTAAACTCTGGTTTGAGAAAACAGGTTGCGCCATTGCCGAGGGCTATGGCCTGAGCGAGACCTCACCCATCGCCACATCCAACCCGGTCAACATTACCGAGTACACCGGCTCCATCGGTGTGCCGGTACCCAGCACTTGGATCAAATTGCTCGACGACGATGGGAACGAAGTGCCTCCAGGTCAGCCAGGCGAGATCGCCATCAAGGGTCCACAGGTCATGGCGGGTTATTGGCAACGTCCTGATGAAACCGCCAAGGTCATGACCCCCGACGGCTACTTTAAGTCAGGTGACGTGGGGGTGGTCGATGAGCGCGGCTATTTCAAGATTGTGGATCGCAAAAAAGACATGATTTTGGTCAGTGGCTTTAATGTCTACCCGACAGAGCTAGAGGACGTGGTGTCACAAATGGACGGCATCATGGAGTGCGCCTGCGTGGGCGTGCCTGATGCCAAGACCGGTGAAGCTGTCAAACTGGTGATTGTCAAGAAAAACCCGGAGATGACAGAAGATCAGGTACGTGCCTATTGCCGTGAAAACCTCACGGGCTACAAACAACCCAAAGTTGTTGAGTTCCGCACTGAATTGCCCAAAACACCAGTCGGGAAAATCCTGCGGCGTGAATTGCGGGCCAAATAAGTGATGAAAAGGAGAGCGACTTGACGCTTGCCATCATGAGCGCCCTGCTGGACGAGCAGCGGGGTTTGTTGGCACAACTTGACAACCCAAGGCGTGTTCAGCGCGCTGGCCGTACCTTCTGGTGTGGTCAATGGTGCGGGCACGACGTGGTTTTGGTGCTTACCAAAATCGGAAAAGTGGCAGCAGCCACTACCACCACCGCGCTGATAGAAGCCTTTGGGGTAAAGCGTGTGGTGTTTACCGGAGTTGCTGGCGGCTTGGGTGAAGGCATCAAGGTCGGGGATGTGGTTGTGGCCAATGCCTTTGTTCAACATGACATGGACTCAAGACCCTTGTTTGCGCGTTTTGAAATTCCGCTTTATGGCTGTGCCAGTTTTGCATGCAACAGCGAGTTGACAACGTTGTTGTTAGAGGCCACTCGCGTAGCGATGGCAGGTGTGGGTGACCACTTTCACAATGACCAGTTGCTGGTGCAGTCTGAGGTGCATAGCGGGCTGATTGCCAGTGGCGACCGGTTTGTGGCAGACCCGGACGATGCCGCCCAGGTGTTGAGCAGCTTGCAAGCAGTGGGGCTTGACCCGCTGGCAGTTGAAATGGAGGGCGCGGCAGTGGCACAGGTTTGCCACGACTATGGTGTGCCTTTTGCCGCAGTGCGCACCATTTCGGACCGCGCCGATGCCAATGCCCATGTTGATTTCGCGGCGTTTGTGCAGCAAGTGGCCGGTCCCTATGCATTGGCCATTACCGGCCAATTTGTCAGGATGCTATAAACTATATAGCATAAAATGCTTATCCATAAAGGACCCCAACCTGTTTTTCACTTCAACCAGCCGCGTTTCCTGAAGTACCACATGGGAACCAGTGCACTGGCCAGCATCAAACCCAGTGCGAACGGGTAACCCGCCTGCCAGTCCAACTCTGGCATGAACTTGAAGTTCATCCCGTAGATGCTGGCGATCAGGGTCGGCGGCAGCAGCGCCACACTGGCCACCGAGAAAATCTTGATGATCTTGTTCTGGTTGATGTTGATGAAACCGACTGTTGCATCCATTAAGAAGTTGATTTTCTCAAACAAGAACGCGGTGTGAGAGTCCAGCGAGTCCATGTCACGCAGAATCTGGCGCGCGTCTTCGAATTGCTCACCGTTGAGCATTTTGCTGCGCATCATGAAACTTACCGCACGACGGGTATCCATCACATTGCGTCGGATGCGCCCACTCATGTCCTCATGACGCGCAATTGCACCCAGCACTTCGCCCGCCATGGCATCGGTCACATCGCCAGACAAAACCTTGGCGCTGACCTTCTCCAACTCATCGTAAATGTCTTCCAGTGTGTCGGCCGAGTACTCTGCATCAGCATCAAAGAGCTTGAGCAACACCTCTTTGGCATCTTCAATCAGGCCAGGTGCCCGGCGAGCACGCATGCGCAGCAGCCGAAATACTGGCACGTCTTCGTCGTGGATGGAAAACAGCACCCCTTTGCTTTTGAGTTCATCATTTTCAAGATTCAGGATAAATGCGACCCGAACCGTGTGGGGTTCGTCGTCATCAGCGACCAAAAAGTCACTGCGAATGTGCAATTCGCCGTTGTCTTCCTTGTAGAAACGCGCAGATTCTTCAATGTCTTCGTCCATCGCGTCTTCGGGAATGGACAAACCGTAATACTGCTTGATCCAGCGTTTTTCTTCCAGCGTGGGTGACTCCAGGTCAACCCAGATGGGTTGAAACCGAGACAACTCTTCCAGCGATTCGATTTCTTCCTGGAAAAGCCGCCCGTTGGCGAGGGTAAAGATGTTGAGCATGGGCTCACTCCCAGTTGAAGTGTGGCATCTGATGGCGAGGTGTGGGTTGTGTGGTCTTCAACCCCACGGTGCAACTTGGGCGTTGAGAGTTACCGGCGGCGGCAGGTTTCCAAAGTGTCTGGTCCTGCAATTATCCCTTTCAATTATGGCATTTCTCGGGGTGTTTTACACAACTGCCAAGCCCTAAGTCCTGACTATGCTGCACCGCATCATCAAAATTTATTGCAATAAGTGGCCAGCGGAGGCATAGTGACTTCAAGCGAGAAAAAAGATGTTTTCCGGCTGTCAGCGTTGGTTTGACAGCCATTTCCCCAGAGAGCTTTAGGAGGCTTTTATGAACTTGACGATCAGTGGTCACCATTTGGAAGTAACCCCAGCCCTTCGCACCTACGTCACATCTAAGCTTGATCGAATCAAGCGGCATTTTGACCAAGTACTGGATGTCAAGGTTTTGCTGACTGTGGAGAATCAAAAAGAGAAAGAACGCAGGCAAAAAGCCGAATGCAATATACGGGTCAAGGGCATCGACCTCTTTGCCGAGTGTGCCCACGCGGATCTGTACGCGGCTGTGGACGAACTGGTGGACAAGCTTGACCGTCAGGTGGTGCGACACAAAGATCGTCTGCAATCGCATCACCATGATGCGCCCAAGCGCTTGATGTAATTTAAACTCTGCTAAGCCGCCCGCAGGTGCGAGCGGCTTTTTTTGTGCCCGGATTTTTAGAGCACATCATTTAGAACCATCATGAACCGACTTGCGTCCATTCTTTCTGCTGCACAGGTACTGGTGCAGGTTGATGTTTCCAGCAAAAAGCGCGCTTTTGAAGAGGCTGGCTTATTGTTTGAAAACCTTCATGGCCTCAGCCGTGCACTGGTCACCGACAGCCTGTTTTCGCGTGAGCGACTGGGCTCTACCGGTCTGGGTCACGGTGTCGCCATTCCCCATGGCCGCATCAAGGGACTCAAGTCACCCATGGCTGCCGTGTTCCAACTCGCCCACCCGATTGGCTTTGAGGCTCCGGATGAACAGCCTGTGGGATTGATGATATTTTTACTGGTGCCCGAAGCGGCCACCCAAAAACATCTCGAAATTCTCTCGGAAATCGCTGAGATGCTCAGTGATGCTGAGTTGCGCAGCAAACTTGCTGCAGGCACCGATGCCGCACAATTGCACCAGTTGATCGCCAATTGGCAGTCAGCCCTGGCGACTTGATTTTTTAATTTTTTTCGGCAGGAGCGTTTGCGGTGAAACCTAATGTGATCAGCGCAGACGTGCTGTTTGAGGAATTCCGGGGGAACCTGCGCTGGGAGTGGGTGGCAGGCCTGGGGGCCTCCGAGCGGCGTTTTGACGAGGTGGCCGTGCGCGCAGCGCGGTCAGGTGCCGACTTGGTGGGCTACCTCAACTACATCCACCCCTACCGTGTGCAGATTCTGGGTGAGCGCGAAGTGACTTACCTGACCAATGCCACGCCCGAGGATTGCTCTCGGCGCATCTCGCGCATTGTCACGCTGGAGCCCCCTGTTCTGGTGCTGGCCGACGGGCAAGTCGCACCACAAGCCCTGTTGTCCATGTGTGAGCGGGCGCAAATTCCCATGTTTGCTACCGAAGGCTCTTCCGCTTTCGTCATTGATGTATTGCGGGCTTACCTGTCCAAGCATTTTGCTGATCGCTGCACCATGCACGGTGTATTCATGGATATTTTGGGGCTGGGCGTGCTGATCACGGGTGAGTCCGGCTTGGGCAAGAGTGAACTCGGTCTGGAGCTGATTTCCCGTGGCAACGGTCTGGTGGCCGACGACGCCGTTGATTTGTACCGCATCAACCAGGACACGATTGAGGGGCGGTGCCCGGAGCTGCTGCTTAATTTACTGGAAGTGCGTGGCATTGGTTTGCTGGACATTCGCTGCATTTTTGGCGAAACCGCTGTGCGGCGCAAAAAGCGCCTGCAGCTCATTGTTCACTTGGTGCGCAAGGAAACCATGGAGCGCGATTACGAACGCATCCCCTATGAACCGCTGACTCAGGACGTGCTTGACGTGCCAGTGCGCAAGGTGGTCATTCAGGTGGTGGCCGGTCGCAATATCGCGGTTTTGGTAGAGGCCGCCGTGCGCAACACCATTTTGCAAATTCGCGGGGTTGACACTTACAAGGAATTTGTGGAGCGCCACCGCAAGGCCATGGACGCAGCCCAGTAACTCAGGCGGGTCGGTGCGGGCAGTCTTGGCGCGTGCAGTGGGCGTAAAGACTCAAGTTGTGGTCCTCAATGGCAAAGCCCTTGGCTTTGGCCACCGCGTTTTGCCGTTGCTCGATTTCGGCATCAAAAAATTCCTCTACCCTCCCGCAGTCCAGGCACACCAGATGGTCATGATGATGACCCTCGTTGAACTCATAAACTGCCTTGCCGCTCTCGAAATGACTGCGCACCAAAATGTCGGCTTGCTCAAACTGAGCCAAAACACGGTATACCGTGGCCAAGCCAACGTCCGAGCGCTCT
>JBIJDQ010000288.1:0-3895 GCA_044344025.1 Rhodoferax sp. | reverse complement strand
TTATAGCTATCAGCGCCTACTGATCAAGCACTAGAGCACAAAAAGACGTTAAAAATCGTTGATTTTCAGTCAAACTCAATGCAATTCCACCAGCAAGTCGTTGCCCCAGTCCGGATTGATTGAATCGGGCCAACTGATTTTGGGAGAAACGCGCCAATTTGGTTGGCCGCGATTTCGCCAATAGATTTGGCCTTGATCAGCCGGGAAGAGGCCATTACCGGTAGAAGCACTTTGCGATTTGCCACCTCCAAAGCAATGGGGCATTGACCCTGACGGTACCCCACCGGAAATCGCCCTTCTGCGCGACACTTTTTCATGTCGAACCTGCCACATGGGCAGGAAACTCTGGGTTTCCTCGGGTTTGAGGCCTGTTCCATGGTGCGATACTGCAACTCATTCGGTTGAAAGGTCTATCCGTAGTGCTCGGAGCGGGACACTCAAGTTTTTTTGGACTTTGCGCCCTAATGAGTTTTATGGGATTAATGATGAAACGGGCTGCCTATATCGTTCTGCTTCTTGTCGCCAACTCTGTTTCTGCACAGAGTATGTATCGTTGCACAAAGGCCGGAGTATCTTCTTACCAGGACAGACCCTGCGAAGGCATGGTGGTCCCATCGTCTGGCCCCGCCAAGACCATGGCGACACCTGCCGACACTGCACAGAAGCAGATGCCGGGTGCAGTTGCATCGATTCCGAACGCTAACAACAAAGCAATGGATGAGGCTTATCAGCGTCACATGGCTTTGGGAGAATTTGCGGTGGCAAAGTCGTATGCAACGACTGATGCGCAACGAAATACAGTCGCCAATAAGCTAGCTCAGTTGCAAGCGCAATGTGCGTCAATGGCTATTCGAGCCCAGCAGGCAGAAGCCGACAATAAGCACATGAATGGCCGACGACAGCACGCCGCTGAGGCGGCAAGTGCGCAGTACCGACTGAAATGTGGCGCGCTGCATAACTGAAAGTCAAGCCGCTGTACGCAGGACGACGGCGTACCGATGGACCATGTTTTCCTGGGTCTGGCGGGGCGCCAGTGGGCACGGACGAAGCCGACACCGCTGAACTGGGCATGATCGGCTTGACGCTGGCCTATAGCTAAAACCCTTAACCCCAGTCAAACTCAGTGCAGCTCAACCAACAAGTCCTTGGCATTCACCGTTTCCCCGGTTCGCACATGAATCGCGTGCACGACTGCATCGTGTTCGGCACTCAACATGGTCTCCATCTTCATGGCTTCCATCGACAGCAACGGGTCACCCTTTGAAACCTTTTGCCCGACCTTGACCGCCACGGTGACCACCATGCCCGGCATGGGTGCGCCCACGTGTTTGGGGTTGCCCTCTTCGGCTTTGGGTTTGGACTTGACTGCGCCCAGCCCCGCCTTGTGGACACGCACCGTGCGGGGCTGCCCATTCAACTCAAAGAAGACTTTGATCTTGCCTTCTTCATCCACCGTGTCCGAGCGGCCCGTTTGGCGCACCACCAGGGTCTTGCCCTTGTCAATGTCGATGGCGATTTCTTCCCGGTCCAGTAGGCCGTAGAAAAACGGCGAGGTGGGTAACAGCGACACATCGCTGAACTCACGGCGGTGCCCGGCATAGTCCTTGAACACCTTGGGGTACATCAGATAAGAGGCCAGGTCGGTGTCGCTTACCTTGCGGCCAATGGCGTGTTCGGCTTCAAGGCGTTTGGCTTCCAGGTCGACCGGGGGCATATGGTCACCGGCGCGGCCTTGCATGGGCGCTTCACCGCGCAGCACTTTGTTCTCCAGGGGCTTGGGAAAACCATCGGGCGGAAAGCCCAGTTCGCCCTTGAACAGCGAAATCACCGACTCGGGGAAAGCCACATCGCGCAGCGGGTTGCTGACATCCTGCGGTTTGAGGTCATTGGCCACCATGAACAAGGCCATGTCACCCACCACCTTGGAGGTGGGTGTGACCTTGACGATGTCTCCAAACAAAATATTCACATCGGCATACGCCTTGGAGACCTCAGGCCAGCGGTGCTCCAGGCCCATGGCGCGGGCTTGTTCGCGCAGGTTGGTGTACTGGCCACCGGGCATTTCGTGGTTGTAAACATCCGAGGTGCCCGAGCGCATGTCGGCCTCAAACGGCACATAGGCGCGGCGCACCCCTTCCCAGTAGTGCGACAGGGCTTGCATGGCTTGCAAGTTCAGGCCAGGGTCACGCGCTGAGCCACTCAATGCGGCGGCAATCGAGCCCAGGTTGGGCTGTGAGGTCAGGCCACTCATGGCATCGAGCGCGCCGTCCACTGCATCACAACCCGCGTCAATCGCCGCGAGCACCGAAGCCGCCGAGATGCCGCTGGTGTCATGGGTATGGAAGTGGATGGGCAAACCCACCTCAGATTTAAGCACCCGCACCAGCTCAGCCGCAGCACGGGGCTTGCAAACCCCGGCCATGTCCTTGATGCCCAGAATGTGGGCACCGGCTTTTTCCAGCTGCTTGGCCAGGCCAACGTAGTATTTGAGGCCATATTTGCTGCGCTTGGTATCAAACAGGTCGCCGGTGTAACACAGCGCACCTTCACACAGCGCACCGGATTCGATCACCGCGTCCATCGCCACACGCATGTTGTCGACCCAGTTGAGCGAGTCAAACACCCGGAACACGTCCACGCCATTTTTGGCGGCTTGCTGCACAAAGTAGCGCACCACGTTGTCAGAGTAGTTGGTGTAACCCACCGCGTTGCTGGCGCGCAGCAGCATCTGGAACAGGATGTTGGGCGTGGCTTCACGCAACCTGGCCAGGCGCTCCCACGGGTCTTCTTTCAAGAACCGCAGCGCCACATCGAAGGTGGCACCGCCCCAGCACTCCATGGAGAACAGTTGCGGCAACATGCGGGCGTAATGCGGTGCAATGGCGGTCATGTCGTCTGAGCGCATGCGGGTGGCAAACAGCGACTGGTGGGCGTCGCGCATGGTGGTGTCGGTCAGCAGCACTTGCGGCTGGTCTTTCATCCATTGGCTAAAGCCTTTGGCCCCAAGTTCTTTGAGCAAGTCTCGCGTGCCTTTGGGAATGGGCGCGGTCAGGTCGCACACCGGCTTGATCGGCATTGAGAGTGGCAGCTTGGGCAGCGTGCGGCCTTTCATCTCCGGGTTGCCATTGATGGCGACCTCGCCCAAAAATTTCAGCAGGCGGGTGGCGCGGTCGCGGCGCTTCTGGAAGTTGAAGAGTTCGGGGGTGGTGTCAATAAAGCGTGTGGTGCACTCGCCCGAGCGAAACAGCGGGTGGGCAATGACGTTTTCCAGAAACTGCAGGTTGGTGGACAGACCACGCACGCGAAATTCTCGCAGGGCGCGGTCCATGCGCACCGCCGCTTCGTCTGGCGTGTGGCCCCAGGCCGTGACCTTGACCAACAGCGAGTCGTAATACGGGGTGATCACCGCACCGGCATAGGCGGTGCCTGCGTCCAGGCGAATGCCAAAACCGGCGGCACTGCGGTACACCGCTATTCGGCCGTAGTCGGGGGTGAAGTTGTTTTCCGGGTCTTCGGTGGTCACGCGGCATTGCAGCGCGTGGCCGCGCAGGCTGATGTCTTTTTGGAACGGAATAAACGAGTCGTCCTCACCCACCCGGGCCCCTTCGGTGACGCGAATCTGCGCCTTGACAATGTCCACCCCGGTCACCACTTCGGTCACCGTGTGTTCCACCTGGATGCGCGGGTTGACCTCAATGAAATAGTACTTGCCGCTGTCCACGTCATACAAATACTCAACCGTGCCCGCGTGGCTGTAGTTTGCTTGGCGGGCCAGGCGCAATGCCGATTCACACAGTTCCTGGCGGGTGGCCTCATCCATGTAAGGGGCGGGGGCGCGCTCCACCACTTTCTGGTTGCGCCGCTGCACCGAACAATCGCGCTCAAACAGGTGCAC
>JBIJDQ010000008.1:0-19843 GCA_044344025.1 Rhodoferax sp. | reverse complement strand
GTCTTCGGTGGCGGAGCGCGGTGGTGCAGTGGTGCGCCAGGTGGTGTCCACCATGGAGGATATTAATGTCAGCAGTCGAAAAATCGCCGACATCATTGGTGTCATTGACAGCATTGCCTTTCAGACCAATATTCTTGCCCTGAATGCCGCAGTGGAAGCCGCTCGTGCTGGTGAGCAGGGACGTGGCTTTGCTGTGGTGGCCAGTGAGGTGCGCAGTCTGGCGCAGCGCAGTGCCGAGGCGGCCAAAGAAATCAAGATGCTGATCAACACCTCGGTCGACAAAGTTGCCTCTGGCACACAGCTGGTGTCCGATGCGGGCATCACCATGAACGACATTGTGCAATCCGTGCGCAAGGTGGTGGAAGTGATTGGTGAAATCACAGCGGCATCAGGAGCCCAAAGCACAGGCATTTCCGAGATCAATGGTGCCATTGGTAACTTGGACCAGATGACGCAGCAAAATGCTGCCCTGGTTGAACAAAGTGCCGCAGCTGCCGAAAGCATGCGAGATCAAGCGGGTCAGTTGGCACGTGCGGTGGCGGTGTTCAAAACCAGTGGTTCCAGTCTTGCGTTGCCCCAGCACCCGCCCCGTGACATCACGCCCCGGCCAAAGCAGGTGGCCTATCAGCGAGCGCCAAAATTGTCTCCGCCCCGTGCCAAACCAGCATTACCTGCCCGAGCGACCACCCGTCAGCTGGGCAACACACCCAAGGTCATGCCCACCAAGATGGCCCTGAGCCCCCCGGCACCAGCCAAACCTGTGCCGGGCAAGCCTGTACCAGCCAAGTCGGCTCCCGCGCCCTCTAATGATTCAGACTGGGAAACCTTCTAAGGGCCAGTCACTGCCGGTGTGCTGGGTGGGAGGGGTATGGGCTGAAGCAGTCCGAACTTGGCATCCGTTGTGGCAGACGGATAAGAGGCCACCAGATCAGCCAGTGTGGTGGCGTTCAATACCGAAAAATAGGCTTCGGTAGCTTGGTGCAACACGGTTTTGAGTTGGCAATAGGAACTCATCCTGCACTGATTTTGGGTCGGTTCAAAACATTCCACCATGTGGAAATCGGTCTCGGTGGCGCGCACGATGTCCCCTACGGAAATGGTATTGGCTGGCACCAACAGACGCATGCCACCACCCCGACCCCGCGTGGTTTCCAACCAGCTCAACGCTGCCAGTTCCTGGACAATTTTTGTCAGATGACTGCGTGAAATGCCGTGGTTGAGCGCAATTTCGCTGATCGTGACGGGTTGCACACGCTCAAGATTGGCTGCGCAGTACATCAACACACGCAGGGTGTAGTCGGTCCATTGGGTCAGTCGCATGGGGCAGCAGGGGTGCGTAATTAATGGTTCATGTCAGATGAATATTAACGTATAAAATAAGATTCATTCAACATTCATGTTTTTGTTGCGTTAAATAACTGTGATGCGCCTATTGCCAACATTTCGACGAAACTGACCTTTATGACCAAGCCACCGCCAAAAAAAGTCATCCTCATTCGGGAAATTGCCAAGGGCCATGGTGCGGACGATGCGCTATCGCAGTACCAGGACCAGATCAAGCTTTACCCCCGCGCTGTGGGAGGTTGGTATGCGCGCCTGCGGTGGGTCATGGTCTGGGTCACACAGCTGGTTTTTTACGGCACTCCCTGGTGGCAGTGGAATGACCGGCAGGCGGTTTTGTTTGACCTGTCTGGCAACCGGTTTTATATTTTTGGTTTGGTTTTGCCACCGCAGGATTTGATCTACCTGGCTGTTTTGATGGTGCTTGCCGCCTTGACACTGTTCTTTTTCACTGCGCTGGCCGGACGCCTCTGGTGTGGTTATGCCTGCCCACAAACGGTTTACACCGAGATTTTTCTGTGGTTGGAGCGGCTGGCTGAGGGAGACCGGCTGGCACGCATGCGTCTTGACGGTGCGCGTTGGAGCGTTGAAAAAGTCACCCGCAAAAGCATTAAACAAATTTTGTGGATTGGCCTGAGTTTGGTCACTGGCTTCACTTTTGTTGGCTATTTCACGCCGATTCATGATTTGTCCGGCGAGCTGCTCAGCTTGTCTTTTTCTCCGTGGGAATGGTTTTGGGTCTTGTTTTATGGGTTTGCCACCTATGGCAACGCCGGCTATCTGCGCGAGCAGATTTGCAAACAAATGTGTCCTTATGCCCGCATTCAGAGTGCATTGACCGACATGGACTCGCTGGTTATTGCCTATGACACCGAGCGTGGCGAGGTCAGGGGGTCACGCTCGCGGGCAGGTGATCCAAAAGCGCTTGGGCTGGGTGACTGCATTGACTGCACACTGTGTGTGCAGGTGTGCCCAACCGGCATTGACATCCGCAATGGGCTGCAAAACGAATGTATTGCCTGCGCTGCCTGCATTGATGTGTGTGACGAGGTGATGGTGAAAATGAACTACCCCATCGGCCTGATTCGCTACTCATCGGGCATTGGCATGGCGGAAAAACTAACACCCGGGCAGATGGTCAAACGAGTGTGGCGGCCAAGGATTTGGGTTTACAGTGTGCTGCTTCTGGCGGTGACGGGTGGCTTCATTTTTGGTTTGTCGACCCGCAAGGGTTTTGCGGTTGATGTCATCAGAGACCGTGGCGCCATGGCGCGTGAAACTGCCAACGGCGATGTGGAGAACATCTATCGCCTGCAGATCGTGAACTCGACCGAGCAAAACCAAACCTACCGCACCAGCGTTCACGGTCTGCCAGGCTTGACCCTTGTGACAGAGCCACTTTTGATGGTGCCAGCCACCGGGATAGGCTCGCTGACGGTGCGCCTGACGCTGCCAGGGTCCACCGCTCAAAATCATGCGGGCAAGGCAGTGCCTATTTCTTTTCAGGTCCGAATGACAGGGCGCGACCCGGCGCTGCTGGTTGAAGAAAAGTCAACCTTTGTGTTGCCGCGTTAGGTTCAAAAAAATAGCCATGGCAAAAAAATTCCCCATTCATCCGGCAAACCCCGAGCGAATTTGCTGGGGCTGCGACACCTTTTGTTCGGTGAGTTCCATGGCTTGCGCCAACGAACGCTCACCTCATCCTGCGGAGCTTTTTGGCGACGACTGGATGACATGGGGTGAAACACCGCAACTACCGCCAAGTGACCCAACCCCCCTGACGCTGCCTGCAAGCACACCCGCCGAACCCGACACCCAGGCAACGGCCTGATCGATTGACCTCATCATGACTGAAAAACTTCCACCACTTTTTTCCACGAAGACACCGCCCACCGTGCCAGCGCCCTACGGAATGCCATGGCTGCGACTGGCGTTTCGACCCTTTTACCTGGGCGCTGCATTATTGGCAGCCTTGATCGTGCCACTTTGGGCCGGTATTTTTCTGGGTGCCGTGCCGTGGCAGCCAGCACTACCCGCGCTGCTTTGGCACGCCCACGAGATGTTGTTTGGTTTTGCCATCGCGGTGATTGTGGGGTTTTTGATGACAGCGGGAAAAAGCTGGACGGGCCTCGCCACCCCGCGCGGCCCGGTATTGGGCAGTTTGTTTTTGTTGTGGCTAAGTGCACGTGTGGCCTCATGGGCGGCACCCTACGCGGTGTTTGCCGTGCTGGACCTGGCGTTGTTGCCTGCTGTGGGTCTGATTTTTCTGCGGCTTTTGGTCAAGTCGCGTAATTGGCGCAACGTGCCGTTGGCACTCATTTTGTTGCTGCTGTCAGCGGTGAATCTGGTTTTTCATTTGGCCGCCAGCGGCAGGCTTGATGTGGCACCCATGCAGTGCCTGTATGCAGGCCTGGCCTTTGTGGTCGTGATTGAGTGTGTCATGGCAGGCCGGGTGCTGCCCTTTTTCACGGCGAACGCCCTAACGGGCGTCAAGATAGTGGCCACACCCAGGCTGGATTGGGTTGCACTGTTGGCAACCGCCCTTGGTTTGGGGCTGTGGGTCACCAATGGGCCTGCTGCTGTCACGGCTGCCGCCCTGGGCCTGGCCTGCGTGCTTCATTTGATTCGACAGTCGCGCTGGCATTTGTTGGCCACACTCAAACTGCCTCTGGTGTGGATATTGCAGTTTTCCCACCTTTGGTTGTCGCTGGGCCTGGGCTTGTTGGCGCTGGCCCAATTGGGCTGGGTGGCCGTGTCATCGGGGGTGCATGCGCTGGGGGTGGGGGCCACAGGTGGCCTGATCATCGGCATGATGACACGCACCTCGCGTGGGCACACTGGGCGGGTCTTGGCGGCAGAGCTGCCAGAAATAGCTGCTTATGTACTGGTTATGGTTGCCGCAATCCTGCGGGTGCTGGTGCCAGTGTTGGCACCTGGCCTTTACAACCAGGCGGTGATGGGTGCTGCGCTTGCCTGGAGCGCTGCCTTTTTGATCTTTTTGTGGCAATACACTCCTTGGCTGGTCAGCCCTCGCCCGGATGGAAAAGATGGCTGAAGCTCAACTGGCTTGGCGCAAACCTAGCCAATAAGCCAACACAATCATGCTGATGACCACCAGCAGCCAAGCCAGGAGCAAATTGCGCCACAACTTGGGTGCATAGCGCAATTCCATGAAGTCTTGAATGATGACCCAAGCCTTGACAAAAGCAATACCAAAAATGCCCAGTACTGGCGTCAGGCTGGCATTGGCCATTTGGCCGGACTCGCCTAACCAGTAGGTTACGCCAGTGACTGCCAGCAACAAAAGCCAGAGTGAATTGGAAGACAAATTGAACATTGGGTGTGCCTTTAACGCATCACATAGACCAACGGAAACAGCACAATCCACAAAAGGTCCACCATGTGCCAGAACGCGGCACCGCTTTCCAGCGCATGGTGGTCATGGCTGCCATAGTGCCCGCCACGGGTTTTGACCAGCAAAATGGTCAAAAACACCATGGCGGCCAATACATGCAAAAAGTGAAACCCGGTCAGTAGAAAGTAAAACATGTAAAACGTGTTGCTGGACAGGTCCAGCCCGGCATCGGCCTTGGCAGAAAACTCGAGCCACTTAATAACGACAAAGCCACTGCCACAGGCCAATGCGGCCAGTTGCCAACGTGCGCTTATGCCTGATGCATCGCGCTTGATGGCCTGCACCGCGCGCACCACACACCAGCTGCCAGTGATCAGCAGGGCCGTGTTGATGGCCCCGGAATTCAGGTCAAGGGTGCTTTGTGAGGCATTGAACTGCGCCACCTCAAAAGTGCGCGCAAAGGCATAAGACAAGAAAAAAATGCCAAAGGCCAACAACTCGGCCAAAATAATGAGCCAAACTGCCAGGTCACCGACCAGCCGCAGTTCAGGACCGGTCTGGGCCTCGCTCAAGACGGACTCTCGCAGCATGCCAACAGTGCGCCATTACAGGCAGGTAAAGTCAATCACGATGGCGCCAGGCTCGCGCTGCACGTACTGAATCGACACCGCCTGGCCATAACGTGCGTTGAGTTGGTGTAAGAGGGGAATGGGGTCATGGTCATTACAAAAACGCATGGTTTCACCCGGTTGAAGGGCATCAAGTGCGCCAAAGATGGCGGCGTGGCGAAAGCGCTTGGCAACCCCACGGGCATCAAATGGGTAGATCGCTTCGGGGGTGACGTGACCGGTGGCGCATGAGGACATGGGTGTTCTTCAAAAAGTGTTTGAAGATTCATTTTAAATGAATCATTAAACTCGCCAGCACTCATTTGCTTGTTGTAATTCAATAATACCGAAGAAAGGGCAGAGCGCGGTCAGGCTCTGCGATCAATGGCGACCCGGCAATGCGCTTTAGGCGACTTCGGCGATCAGCTCAATCTCGACACACGCACCCATTGGAATTTGGGCCACACCAAAAGCGCTGCGTGCGTGGGCACCTTTCTCGGTACCAAACACCTCACCAATCAACTCACTGGCACCGTTGGTCACCAGGTGTTGTTCGGTGAAGTCACTGGTGGAATTGACCAAAGACATCAGCTTGACGATGCGTGTGATACGGTTTAAATCACCCACGGCCGCGTGCAAGGTGCCCAGAAGATCAATGGCCACCGCACGGGCGGCGGCTTTGCCGTCTTCGGTACGGGTGTCTTTGCCGAGTTGCCCAACCCACACTTTGCCGTCTTTTTTGGCAATATGGCCGCTTAAGAACACCAGGTTTCCGGTTTGCACAAAAGGCACATAGGCCGCCGCCGGTACGGCGACCGGGGGCAGGGTGATGCCGAGTTGTGTGAGTTTGGTGTAGATGCTCATGGTGTTGTCCTGTAAGGCTAGTTTTAGATAAAAAGTGGCTGTAGTGCTTACCAAATAAGGATAGTATGCTATCAATATTAAATATCGCGCGCAGTGATTCTACAGCTGGATATTGTTCTGGTAGGTTAGAAC
Organism: Rhodoferax sp.; assembly: GCA_044344025.1. Classification (GTDB taxonomy): domain Bacteria; phylum Pseudomonadota; class Gammaproteobacteria; order Burkholderiales; family Burkholderiaceae_C; genus Rhodoferax. The sequence continues at coordinate 13,543 of JBIJDQ010000008.1, read as the reverse complement.
TTGGGCTGGCAGCCCCAGGCTTTGGCACTGATTCTGAGCCTGCCCGAGTCCCTGACTCTGATTGGGGGTCTGACTGAGCATCACGGCTGCCGCATCAGGCAGGGGCTCAACCGTCACACCCACCATCAAGGTATGGCTGGCACCGCCATGAATTACCCCACGAAGGGGCGACACATCGGAAAAGTCCCGCCCAATGGCCAGGGTCACATAGTCTTCACCGGGCGAGAACCAGCCCGCGCGGTCGTTGGTGGGGTCCAGGTCAACCCAGCGTTGACCCGCCGGCAGATCAGGCAGGTAAACCGAGGCCCAAGCGTGTGAGGCATCACTGCCTTTGAGCTTGACCGTTCCTGGTGCAGGCTGGGTGAGCAAATACCCGCTGACATACCGTGCCGCCAAACCAAGTGAGCGAAGACAAGCGATAAAAATATGGGCAAAGTCCTGACACACGCCTTTGCGTTGCGTCAGGGCTTGCAGGGCCGGGGTGTTCACCTCAGTGCTTTGGCTCTCGTAGGTAAAGTCTGCAAACATGCGATGCATCAGGTCCAGCGCGCCAAACTGCAGGCCTCGCTCCGGCGGAAAACTTGGCCGGGCGTACAGCGCAAACTCTAACTCGCGCGGTACCATGGGCGACGCAAAGACAAACTCACTGGCCGCGTCGAAAGGTTCCCCTGCCTGATAATGTAAGCGTTCACGCACGCTCTCCCAGGCCAGGGTACTGACCGGCAGGCTGCTGCTTCGGGTCACGACTTCACTGTGTGCCACCACCTGCAGTTGCCGATGGGGTACCTGCAAAGAAAAAAAGCTTCGGGTGTTGCCATACACATCCGCCGCAACGCTTAAGCGCGAGGGCGTGGGCATCACTTCAAGCCGGTGGCGCAGAGTCTGCTGCGCCGGGCCATGCAAAGGTGTCAGGTAAGCCACATGCTGCGCTGTTTCAACCACCGGGCGGTAGTCGTACACCGTTTCATGGGTCACGCGCAGCCTCATGCTGCCCCCACGCTGGTGTTGACCAGGCCACTGTGGGTGAAGTAGGTGGTGCTGATTTCTTCTGACACGATGAATGCGGCACTGGTGCAATGTTGCAGCACGCCTTTGAGCAGCGTGAACCGCCTGGCCTCCAATGGCTCACGGCTCGGAGGCAGGTCGGATGCAGGGCTGGCCAGGTCAACCTGCATGTCGCATAACTGGGCCAGACCCCACACGTTGGGGTTGGGCACCTTTAAGGCCAGTTCACTTAACTCACTTGGTTCACTACCGGCCAACTTGGCCAGCCTGCCGCGCAGGGTGTGTGCCACCCAGGCCACCGAGCGCGGGTTGTCACGGTCCAGCACCAGCAGGTCAATCAGCGCCGCCATGTCACGGCTTTGCTGAAACTGGGCATGAAAGGTGATGGCGCTGTCAAACAGTTCCACCATGGCATCAAAACCGCTTTCGGTTTGCAGGCTGCCACAGTCCAGGGCACGGTTCAAGGCACCAGACAGAAAACTCAAGCGCTCAATGTGTCGCCCAATGCTAAGCAGTCGCCAGCCATCGTCGCGGGTCATGCGGTCAGTTTGTGCGCCTGTAATCGCAGCCATGTGGTCGCTGGTGTCTTTGAGAATGTGCAATGCCTGAAGCGTGGACAAATCGGATTTTTGCCGGGCAGCGAAAAATCGCGCAAACAGGTCTTCTTCGGCGCGGGTAATGATGCGCCAGTGCTCCTGCGACAAGCGCTCACGCACGCTGGATGCGCTCATTTTGAGAGCCCGTAGGTAATACCCCACACTGGTCGCCCCTGTGGTGCTGCCCAGGCTGTCGATGAGGGAGCGTTCGAACACCCGCACAGCCTGAGTTGGCGTGGGCACACCTGGCAGGATCAGCGTGTTGGCCAGGGCCATTTGGCCCAGCCAGGTCAGCAAAGATGCGCTGGGCTGATCTTCACCATGCAGGCACTCAAGCGTCAGGCGTGCCAAGCGGATGGCGTTTTCAGTGCGCTCGGTGTAGCGTCCCAGCCAAAACAGGTTTTCAGCTGCGCGGCTGGTCACCAGGCGTTTGCGTTGCATCAGACTCTCCGGTGTCAGATGCGGGGGGAGCATGGTGCTGTGGTCAACCTCTCCTTGGGTCAGTGCCCACACATCGGCGCTGCTACCGCCACGCTGCATGGAGGTGATTTCCTGGCCCGCACTGGCGACCCGCGCCAAGCCACCCGGCAAGATCCGCCAACCCTGGGCGCCGTCAGACACCGCAAACACCCGCAACATCACCGAGCGAGCCACCATGCGGCTGTTGCCCAAGCCCTCGGGTGCACTGCGTGCGGCAGTTTGCCAGGTTGGTAACTGCGACAGCGGGGTGTAGGCCTGCACAGTGTGCTCCTCCGGTTGGCGCAAAATTCGCCCGGCCCACTCGTCCAGCGCATGCTGGTTTTGATTGACACCCAACACACCCTCGAAACTGCCATGACTGGGTGAGCCTGGAAACGTCGGCTTGATGACGCTTTGCCCCAAGGCTTGCAACGCTTCCTCCATGGCACCGCGTTCGCCGCACCACCAAGTGGGCAAGGCTGGCAGACTTAACGCTTCGCCAAACAGCTCGCGTGCCAAAGCCGGCAAAAATCCCAGCAAGGCTGGTGACTCCAGAAAGGCAGTTCCAGGCGCGTTGGCCACCAGCACATTGCCAGCGCGCATCGCCTGTAGAAGCCCGGGAACACCCAGCGTGGAGTCAGCGCGCAGTTCCAGCGGGTCAAGGTACTGGTCGTCTACCCGCTTGAGCAGGCCATGCACAGGCACCAGGCCTTTGAGGGTCTTTAAAAACAGGTGTTCGTCGCGCACCAGCAGGTCGCCACCCTCCACCAGTGTCAACCCCAGGTAACGTGCCAGATAGGCATGCTCAAAATAGGTTTCGTTGTAGGGTCCCGGGGTAAGCAGTGCCAGATGGGCATCTGGCCCCATCGGGCTCATGCTGCGCAGGCTGTCCATCAGGGCACGGTAGGTGGCCGCCAGGCGTTGCACCCGCAGGGTTTGAAAAGCCTGGGGAAACTGGGCCGATATGGCCAGCCGGTTCTCCAGAAGGTAGCCCAAACCCGATGGGGCCTGGGTGCGTTGTGCCTCTACCCACCAATTGCCGTCAGGTCCACGGGCGAGGTCAAACGCGGCAATGTGCAGGTAGCGCCCGCCAACCGGCTTCACACCGTGCATTGACCGCAAGTAGCCTGGGTGACCGTGTACCAGTGCAGGCGGTAAAAAACCTTTGTGCAGAAGGTGTTGTGGGCCATAAACGTCGGCCATCACGTGTTCAAGCAGCCGAACCCGTTGCAAAACCCCCGCTTCAATGCGCTGCCAGGCAGCCGCATCCACCAGCAAGGGAAACAAATCCAGCGACCATGGCCGCTGGGGACCATTTTCGTCGGCATAGACGTTGTAGGTAATGCCGTTGTCTCGCACCTGGCGCGCCAGACTGACCGCACGCTGGTCCATGTCGGCGGCGGTGTTGTTTGACAAAGTTGCAAAGAAATCGCCCCAAGCGCTTGTCGGGTAAGCGTCTGCAGCGACGCTATTCACAGCGTTTTGCAAGTGCGTCGGGCGTTCGGTTGCCACTAACCCGAACAACTCGTCAAAGTGCCCGGTGCCAGCACGGCAACGGCGGGCCAATTCATCGACTGATTCCGCCAACGGGCTCTGATTTTGGGTTTGGGACGCGTGTGCTTCACTCATCAGGCTGAGTATGCCAGTGAAGAAGCTGTTTCGTCGACAATTAGCGGTTCCCCCAACAGATTACCCCACATGACTGATATGACCACTGAACAAACTGCCGAACCCGAGACCAAGCTGCCACAGGCCAGTCCAGACACTCCGACCGCGACCCCAACAGAACTTGCAGATGCAGGTCTGGCCGCGTTGGCTTCGCCTGAACTGGCTGCGACAGAAATGGTAGCGACTGAAGTGGCTACGGCCCCGGCACAAGCCCCAAAAACCAAAAACCGTTTTGCCAGTGTGTCACCGGTTCTGGAAAAATTGTTTGAGTTCTATCCCCATTTGTTTGGTGAACGCTTCCTGCCCCTCAAACTGGGTATTTTTCAGGAGTTGCTGGCTGCTCACCCACAAGACTTCAAGCGTGACACCTTGAAGGTGGCGCTGGGTGTGCACACCCGCTCAACCCGCTATTTGCAAAGTGTGGCGACCGGGCTCAAGCGCCATGACCTGCAAGGCCTGCCGGTTGAAGACGTGGCCCCGGAGCACGTCTTCCTGTCGGTTGTAGAACTGTTTCAGCGCCGCCAGGCACGCCAGGCCGAAGATTTGCGCCCCAAACTACGTACCCAGTTGATGGCAGCCTATGACAAGGCGGGCTTGTCACGACAAGACTATTTGGCGCGTATTGGCACGCCAGTGCCTGAGGTGCAGGCGGTGCTGGACGATGCGCTGGCCGAAATCGACCAGCAACGAGCCCGTCGTGCAGCCTTGCAAAAGTCATTTGAAGCCAGTGGCCAGAGCGTAGAAGCTTTTGCTGACATGCTTGGCATGACGGTGCGAGATGTCACAGCGGCACTGAAAAACCGCCATTAATCAAAGCCCCGCTCGACTGCATCGCGCATTGACCAGCTTCTCGAACTCAGCCACTGGCAGTGGGCGGCTGAACAGGTAGCCTTGCAAAAAGTCGCAGCGGTGCACTGTACTCAAAAAGTACAGTTGCGCCTGGGTCTCAACTCCCTCGGCCACCACTTTGAGCCGCAAGCTGTGCGCCAGATTGATGGTGGCTGCACAGATGACGACGGCGGTGTCGCTGGTCTCGATTTCTTTGACAAACCCTTGGTCGATCTTGAGCTGGTCAAGTGGCAAACGGCTCAAGTAGGCCAGTGACGAGTAACCGGTGCCAAAGTCATCCAGGGAAAATCCAACGCCAATGGCTTTCAACGTGGACATTTTGGCAATGACGTTTTCCACATCTTCCACCAGAAGGCTCTCTGTGAGTTCAAGTTTCAGGCGTTTTGGGTTGGCCCCCGTGCGCGTCAGGATGGCGACCACCTGATTGACAAACTCGGGGTGGCGAAACTGGACAACGCTCACGTTCACAGCCAGCAGTAAATGGGACATGGCCGCAGTTTTCCCCCACATGGCTAACTGTGCGCAAGCGGTTTCCAGCACCCATGCCCCCAATGGCAAGATCAAGCCACTCTGTTCAGCCAAGGGAATAAAGTCTGCGGGTGACACCATGCCTTTGACCGGGTCCAGCCAGCGCACCAGCGCTTCGGCACCGGCAACCTCCCCATTTGCCGTCACCTGCGCCTGGTAGAACAAGCAAAATTCTTGGCGTTCAATGGCCACGCGCAGCGCGACCTCCAAATTCGCCTTGGCCAAAACGGAGGCTTGCACTTGGGGGTCAAAAAACCGCAGCGTGTTTCGGCCACTGGCCTTGGCTTGGTACATTGACATGTCTGCGCGCTTGAGCAAGTCGTCAATGCTTTCCCGCTTGTCGGTGAACAAGGCGACGCCGATGCTGGCGGTGGCGCGGCAGGTGTGGTCGGCAACGGTGTAAGGCACTTGTAGGCTTGTTAACACCTTGCTACCAATCATTTCCGCCTCGGAGGCCGCCTCGGAGGCCTGATCACTCAGGTCCTCCAGCATCACCACAAATTCGTCACCACCCAGCCGAGCAACGGTGTCGCAGCTTCTGACGCAAGCAACCAGTCGAGTAGCCACCTGCTGCAGCAATTGGTCGCCCATATGGTGACCCAATGTGTCGTTGATGGTTTTGAAGTTGTCCAGATCAATGAAAAGCAAGGCACTCACATGCTGATGCCGTTCACCCGCAGTCATTGCCAATTCCAGCCGGTCCATCAGCAGCCTGCGGTTAGGCAGATCAGTCAAAGGGTCATAAAACGCCAGGTTACGAATTTGAGTCTCTGCGGCTTTTCGTTCACTGATGTCACTGAAAGCGGCCACATAGTGGCTGATTTCGCCATGTTCGTCCTTGACCGCCGTGATCGTCAGCCACTCGGGGAAGACACCGCCATTTTTGTGACGGTTCCAGATTTCACCGGCCCACATGCCATGCTCGGAGATTTCTTGAAACATGGCCTTGTAGAACGCATCATCATGCCGACCTGAACTCAGCATATGAGGTGTTTTGCCAATCACCTCGTCTTGCGTATAACCAGTAATGTTGGTAAACGATTGGTTGACCCGAAGAATGGTGTTGTGGGCATCGGTGATCGTCATGCCCATCTGCGCGTTGAATGCGGTCGCGGCAATTCGCAGTTCTGCCTCGATCAATTTGCGTTGTGTGGTGTCGCGGATGATGGCCACGCCGTGCAGGCGTTGGTTGATGGTGACCGATGCCAAAGACAGCTCAACCGGAAACGCGTGGCCGCCGTGGCGCAGTGCAGTTGCCTCAAAGTGCTTGCCAAGCACAGAATGTTCGCCAGAGGTCTGAAAACGGTTCAAGTCAGTGCCAGGTTGGCGACCTTGGCGAGGCGGCTTGAGCAGGTCATGAAATTTCAGGCCTTTGAAGGATCCCGGGGCATATGCAAACATGTGTTGGGCTGCCGGATTCCAAAAAACCAGTTCATCGCCTGGTCCAAAAATGAAGATAGCATCCAAGGCTGCATCGCTGATCAGGCGAAAGTTTTCTTCACTTTCAGTCAGTGCTGTCGTTCGCAACTGCAAGTCATGGGTGCGTTGGGCAACCAGCTCTTCCAAATGGTTCTGCTGGCCCCTCAGCAATTTCGTGGCGTGTTCAAGCTTGGCAATGACCAGGTTGACATGTTTGGTGAAGGGTCGAAAAATCAGTACAGCCTCAAGCAATAGAAGCAGCAAAGTCAACAACCAAAACAAGGTTTCGGCATTTTCGAGGGCCGCTACTTTGGCCTCACCCTCTCGCTGGTACAACTGCACCACGTCATCGAGGGATTTAACCAGCAAGCCGGGTGCGGTTTGTGTGATGAACACCAAGTCAGGGTTGGTTGCATCTATCGGCTTGTCGGCTTGGCGGATCAGGCGGCGCACCGCGTTGAGGTAAGCCTGAACCTGGGCATCAAGTGGCTGTGCCACCTCAAAGTACATGGCTCGTGCAGCGGGTGACAGGGTGGTGGGCAAGCCCATAGCGGCATCGCCCCGTGTCAGGCCGTTGTGCGAACGCGCCATCAGGTCAATGGCATCTTTGAGTTTGTCGCGCAACGCGGGTCGTTCTTCAGGCGCGGCGGTCACCAGCAGATTGGCAAACAAGGCGGTGCGCTGACTCAGCATGCGTTGTCGACCGCTGACGTTGACCACAGCAGCTGTGCTCTTTTGCTCGGAAATGACCAAGTACAAACTCAACCATGCCGCAGTGGAAAGGGTCGCAACTAAAGCCAGCGCAATGGCATAACGCCAAGTCAGGTCCCGCGCCACCTTGGCATCAAGGGCCGGCGACGCGTTGGTGGGTGGATGGTGCATGGACCTTTTTGCTAAATCACATGAGTCAATAGAAGTTCATAAAAATTCTACCTGAGGGCAACCAGGCTCGGTTGCCCTCGCCATGTTTACCCCCGGCGCAAATCCAGCGTGAACGGAAACTCGCGGCTGGCTGGCACGTTGATGGTCGCCGGGGGCACAGTCATCATCCCCGGCGTATGGCCCATGGCGGTAAAGCGTGACATGCGGCGGCTCTCGGCCTCGTTGGCATTGATCGGCAAGGACTGGTAACTCAGTCCCCCCGGGTGGGCCACATGGTACTGGCAGCCGCCCAACGAACGCTTCATCCAGGTGTCCACAATGTCAAACGTCAGTGGCGCATGCACACCAATGCTGGGGTGCAGGCTGCTGGGTGGGTTCCAGGCCTTGTAGCGCACACCCGCCACAAATTCACCCACCACGCCAGTGGGCTGCAATGACATGGCGCGCCCGTTGCAGGTGACCACATAACGGCTCTCGTTCAGGCCCGACACCCGCACTTCAATGCGCTCCAGGGAGGAGTCCACATAACGTGCCGTGCCGCCCGGCGCGCCTTCTTCACCCATCACGTGCCAGGGCTCAAGGGCGTTGCGCAGGGTGAGTTCGATGCCCACGGCATTGACCGAGCCAATCAGCGGGAAGCGGAACTCCACGTGCGGTGCAAACCAGCTGTTGTCAAAGGCATAACCGGCCTCGCGCATTTCTGCCAGCACATCCTTGAAGTCCATGTCAATAAAGGCCGGCAGCATGAAGCGGTCGTGCAACTCGGTACCCCAACGGGTGGCGGGCGCGCGGTAAGGCGTTTTCCAGAAGCGGGCAATCAGGGCGCGCAGCAGCAACTGCTGGGAACTGCTCATGTGCGGGTGCGGTGGCATCTCAAACGCACGTAATTCCAGCAGGCCCAATCGGCCAGTGGCTGAATCAGGCGAGTACATCTTGTCGATGGAAATTTCACTGCGGTGGGTGTTGCCAGTGGCATCGATCAAGATGTTGCGCAGGGTGCGGTCTATCAGCCACGGCGGCATGGACTGGCCATGAATCTCGCGGTTTTTATAGATTTGCTCAATGGCAATTTCAAGCTCGTACAACTGGTCATTGCGGGCTTCATCCACGCGGGGCGCCTGGCTGGTGGGGCCGACAAACATGCCGCTGAACAGATAGCTTAGCGATGGGTGGTTGTGCCAGTAAAGCAGTAGGCTGGCCAGTAACTCTGGTTTGCGCAGAAATGGGCTGTCTGCGGGTGTGGCGCCACCCATGACAAAGTGGTTTCCACCGCCGGTGCCGGTGTGGCGGCCGTCGGTCATGAACTTCTCGGCAGACAGGCGTGACTCAAACGCCGCGTTGTACAAAAACTCGGTGTTCGCAACCAGTTCTTTCCAGTTGGTGACAGGGTGCACGTTGACCTCAATCACACCCGGGTCAGGTGTGACGCTAAGGAGCTTCATGCGCGGGTCACGGGGTGGTGGGTAACCTTCCAGTACGATCTGTACTTGAAGTTCTGCGGCGGTGGCTTCAATTGCCGCGAGCAAATCAAGGTAATGCTCCAACTTTTCAAGCGGTGGCATGAAGATGTACATCACGCCTGATTTTTTGCCGATGGCTTCGGCCTTTGGGCCATTGGCGCGGCGCGGGTCACGCACCTCCACACACAGTGCGGTGCGGGTGATCCAGTGGGCAGACTCCTGGGGTGCAGGCGGCCGGGAAAAATCAGTTGGTTCGGATTGCGTGGTGCTTTGCGCGTGGGTTGCGGTGGCCGTGGCAGGTCCGCTGACCGACTGGAATCGGCGGGCAGCCTCCGCTGGCGCTGTAGTGCGTGCCAGGTAACTTGTCGCTACAGTCGCATTGCCAGTGGCCGCAGCTACCGCAGCAGCACGCGCCGCGGCACCCAGTGCCAACCCGGCGGTGCCGGGTGCATATTTGGCCGCGATCAGGTTGTGGCCGGGCAAGTCGCCACGCAAGGTGGACGGGTCTTGCTCAATCAGGTAGGGGAAATCAGCTTCACTGACCCAAGGCAATGAGTCAAGTGGCAGGCGCAGGCCCATGGGCGAGTCGCCTGGCATGAGGTACATGCGCTCATCGCGTAGAAACCAGGGGCCGGTGGTCCAGGCGGCACCGTAGGGCTCGGCGTAACCCGCCACCTTGACCGGCAGCACATAGCCCACAGGGGTGTCGAGCTTTTGCTCGAAGACCCGGCGCAGGCGCGCACGTTCCACTTCGTCGTCCAGTTTGGAGTTAAAGGGATCCACGTTGACGGGCAAGCGGCGTTCGCGCCATAAGTAGTACCAGCTGTCTTCATACGCGGTTTGAACAAATTTGTCGGTCACTCCAAGCTTGTCTGCCAGCCGGGAGGTGAAGCGTTTTGCATCTTCGCTGGTGTAGTGGGTAGGCACACGTTCGTCGGTGAACAGGGCTGGGTCATGCCAAATGGGCTCGTGGTCAGCGCGCCAGTAGATGTTGAGCGCCCAGCGAGGCAACTGCTCACCGGGATACCACTTGCCCTGGCCATAGTGCAAAAAGCCGCCCTGGCCGTATTCATGGCGCAGTTTGTGCACCAATTCGGTGGCAAATCCGCGTTTTGTGGGCCCTAGGGCATCGGTGTTCCATTCTGGTGCATCGCGGTCACTGACCGCCACAAACGTGGGCTCACCCCCCATGGTGAGCCGCACATCCTCGGCAACCAGTTCTTCATCGACCGCGTACCCCAAAGCCATGATGGCGGCCCATTGGTCTTCGGTGTAAGGCTTGGTGACGCGTGGTGCCTCGTAAATGCGGGTCACTTCCATGTGATGCGCAAACTCTACCTCGGACTCGTCCACGCCACCCTCTATAGGCGCCGCACCTGACGGTTGTGGCGTGCAGGCCAGCGGAATGTGCCCTTCGCCCGCCAGCAAGCCAGACGTGGCATCCAGCCCAACCCAGCCCGCACCGGGCAGATACACCTCACACCAGGCATGCAGGTCGGTGAAGTCAACTGCAGTGCCGCTTGGGCCGTCGAGGGCTTTCACATCAGGTTTCAACTGAATCAGGTAGCCCGACACAAAACGTGCCGCCAGACCGCAGTTGCGCAGGAGTTGCACCATCAGCCAGGCCGAGTCTCGGCAGGAGCCTGACCCCAGGGTCAAGGTTTCCTCTGGGCTTTGAACCCCTGGCTCCATGCGGATGGTGTACCGAACCGCGTGGTGCACCGACTGGTTCAGGTCGACCAGAAACAGCACACTGCGGCGCATGGTGCGGTCAATCTTGTCCAGGTAGGCCTGCACCAGCGGTGTGACCGGGTCGGGGGTAAGGTAAGGTGCAAGCTCTTGTTTCAGGTTGGCTTCGTAGTTGAACGGAAATTCTTCTGCTTCGGGTTCCAGGAAGAAGTCAAACGGGTTGTAGACCGCCATGTCCAAGACCACATCCACGGTGACTTTGAATTCTTTGGTTTTTTCCGGAAACACCAGGCGCGCCTGGTAATTGGCAAAAGGGTCCTGTTGCCAGTTGACGAAATGGCCCTCAGGCTCGACCTTGAGTGAGTACGACACAATTTTGCTGCGGCAGTGGGGTGCCGGGCGCAAGCGGATGACCTGCGGGCCCAGATTAACCAGTCGGTCATAGCTGTAGTGGGTAACGTGGTTGAGTGCGGCGTGGATGGTCATGGTGAAGTCTTGTAAATCCTGAAAGTTCGGGCCGAATCTGGCCGAAAAAAGTACCTTTTCGGCACTTGATAAGCAATGTTGGTGCCAGTCGGCCAATGTGCTGGCTGCATGGCCACAGGGTACCCTACAAGGCTTGCATCAACATGTCACGGTAGTTTTCGGGTGTGGCAATGCGTGGGTTGGTTTTATGGCAGTGGTCGGCCATGGCCCCGGCAATGACCTGCTCAAACACGGTTGGTGTGACACCCATGGCGGCCAGACCGGTAGGTAAACCAAGCCTTGCATTCATGTCCGTGACGGCCTCACCGATGTCGCTGCTTGAAGTGAGCCCCATGGCGTGCGCCATGCGTTGCAAGCGTTGTTCCTTCTTGATGGCGGCTGCCGGGGCGTTGAAGCCAAGCACGGCAGGTAAAAACATCGCGTTGAGTGTGCCGTGATGCAGTTTGGGGTTCACCCCGCCCAGGCTGTGGCTGAGGGAATGCACGCAGCCCAGGCCCTTTTGGAAAGCCATGGCACCTTGCATGGACGCACTCATCATGTTCAACCTGGCTTCGCGGTCACTGCCATCACGGGTGGCACGCTCAATGTGGGCCCAACCGCGCGCCAGGCCGTCAAGTGCAATGCCATCGGCCGGTGGGTTGAAGGCGGGTGCCATGAAGGTCTCCATGCAATGCGCAATGGCATCCATGCCGGTGGCCGCTGTCAACAAGGGTGGCAAGCCCAGGGTCAGTTCGGGGTCGCAAATGGCAGTTTTTGGCACCAAATGCCATGAATGAAACCCCAGTTTGCGGTGGTCGTCCACGATGATGATGGCCCCGCGCGCCACCTCGCTGCCAGTGCCAGCGGTGGTGGGTACCGCAATCATCGGTGCCACACGTTCGGTAATGCGGGATGAACCCCCTTCTATGGTGGCGTAAGTGCTCAAGGGGCCCGTATGGGTGGCTGCAATGGCCACACCTTTGGCGCAGTCCATGCTTGACCCACCACCCACGGCGATCAGGCCGTCGCACAGGTGGGTGGTGTACAGCGCTGCTGCCGCACGCACTGCGGTTTCTGTCGGGTTGGCGGGTGTTTGGTCGAACACGGTCACGGTCATTCCATCGAGCGCATCAAGTGCTTTTTGCAGCAGACCGGCGGCTTTTACCCCCATGTCTGTCACCACCATCGGACGGCTGATGCCGACCCGCTGGCATTCGGATTTGAGCAGTTTGACTGCACCAAACTCAAATTGGATCTGCGTCACGTAGTAAATCAATGCCATGGTGGTCTCGGTGTTGGTTAGTATGCAGTCTTGCACTGTACCAAGACCTGACCCGCCATGAGCCACCACCGCAATCCCCGCGCCTTGCTGACCCCTGCCATGCACAGCGTGCTGGAGCGCATGGGGCGTGCAGGTAGGGTGCCCATGCACGCTTTGACACCTCAGCAGGCCCGAGCGGCCTATGAGATCAACGCCGGTGTGCTGGACTTGGCGCCGATCAGCCTGCACCGGGTCGAAAGTTTTACCTTGCCAACCCGCGATCAATTTGATTTGCCCGTGCGACTGTATGCCCCGTCAGAAGGCTTGCTGCCCGCTCTGGTGTACCTGCACGGTGGTGGTTTCACTATTGGCAGCATTGCCACGCACGATGTGCTGTGTCGGCACCTGAGCCATCTGGCGCATTGTGCAGTGCTGTCGGTGGGCTACCGGCAGGCACCTGAGCATGTGTTTCCGGTGGCGTTTAACGATGCATGGGATGCGCTGCAATGGGTCTCGGAACATGGTGCAGAAAAATCCCTCGACAGGTCACGTATTGCCGTTGGGGGCGACAGCGCGGGGGGCACGCTGGCAGCAGCGTGTGCCTTGCAGGCGCGTGACTTCGGTCTGGCGCTCAAACTGCAGCTGCTGTTTTACCCCGGCACCACCGCCCATGCCGACACGCCGTCGCACAAAACCTTTGCGCATGGTTTTGTGCTTGAGGCCGAACACATTGACTACTTTTTTGACCTCTACATTCCAAAACGACAAGACCGTGAAGACTGGCGCTTTGCCCCCCTGACGGCTGACGATGTCGATGGCGTGGCACCTGCCTGGTTTGGGTTGGCTGAGTGTGACCCGCTGGTGGATGAGGGGCTGCAATACGCAGACCGACTGCGCACGTCGGGTGTGCCCGTGGACCTGGAGATTTATCGCGGGGTGGTGCATGAATTCATCAAAATGGGCCGTGCCATTCCTGAAGCGCTGCGGGCCCACCTGGACGCTGCACGAGCCTTGCGACACGCTTTTTCATAGATGCCAAAACCGGGTGCTGTCAGCGTCACCCCACCTGAACCAGGCAGTAAAAATGGCATGAAATGACCTGCGCTGCGCAAGTTTTGGCCTATCATTGCAGGCTAAAAAAAAGGGGAGTGTGCACGCAGTAAGGACGTTGGATGAAAATTTTGCTTGTGGATGATGCGCGCTCGGTGGTCATGGTCATGACCTCGCGCCTGGCCAGTTATGGTTATGACGTGGTGCATGCG
>JBIJDQ010000142.1:0-6102 GCA_044344025.1 Rhodoferax sp. | reverse complement strand
TAACATTGTCAAGACTTGGATCAATGGCGAAGCGCCTGCCTGAGCCCAGGTTGTCATAAACTGACCCAGAAATGATGAGGAAGGTAACAAATGGCACAAATTGACGGATTGGACGATGCTGCCATTCTGATGATGTCTCTGGGTGAGGCCGAGGCCTCTGAGGTGTTCAAGCACCTGTCACCCAAAGAAGTACAAAAGTTGGGTGAGGCAATTGCCAAGACCAAGACCATTACCCGCGAGCGGGTCAATGAGGTGGTGGACCGGTTTACCGGCATTGCAGCTGCACAGAGCTTGTTGGTTTCCAATTCGGGCGACTACGTGCGTTCGGTTCTTAAACGTGCGTTGGGGGACGATAAAGCCGCGCTGCTGATCGACCGGATTTTGCAGGGGGGTGACGTGTCAGGTATCGAGAGCCTGAAATGGATGGAACCCTCAAGTGTGGCAGAGTTGCTGCGCAATGAGCACCCGCAAATTGTGGCCGCCATTTTGGTTCACCTCGACTTTGACCAGGCTGCCGACATTCTGAAATTTTTCACCGAGCGTCAACGCAACGAGGTGATGTTGCGGGTGGCAACCATGGAGGGCATTCAGCCTTCAGCGTTGAAAGACCTCAATGAAGTGTTGTTCAAGGTGCTTGCGGGTGGCGACAAAATGCGCAAATCTTCTTTGGGTGGCGTGAAAACAGCGGCAGAGATGATCAACCTGATGGGCACTGCCATTGAAGGCACTGTGATTGAATCCATTCGCAATCACGACCCTGATCTGGCGCAAAAGATCATGGACAAGATGTTTGTGTTTGACGACGTGATCAAACTTGATGACAAGTCGATCCAGACGGTGCTGAAAGAAGTGTCCTCCGATGTGTTGATCGTGGCGCTCAAAGGGGCACAACCAGAACTCAAGGAAAAAATTCTCGCCAATATGTCGACGCGTGCGGCTGAGACCTTGCGCGAAGACTTGGAGTCTCGTGGGCCGATGCGCCTGTCCGAGGTCGAAGCGCAGCAAAAGGAAATTCTGAAAGTGGTGCGCAGACTGGTTGACGAGGGCACGATCGTGCTTGGCGGCGGCGCTGATGATGCGATGGTCTGACCATGCGAAATTACACGCGCTTTATCCCAGGCGAAGAAATTGAAGTCGTTGAGCAATGGCGTTTTGGCGCGATTGACACGGCCGCGCAGATTCTGGCTGCCCAAGCCAAAGCCAGAGCGGTCGAGCAGCAGTTTGTGCAGCAAGAGGCCATGCGGGAGGATGGTTTTCAGGCCGGATTTTTGGCGGGCGTTGCGCAAGGCCGTGCGCTTGCAGAGGTTGAACAACAGCAAAAAATGGCAGATTTCTTGGCCACACAGGCGAATGACTCGGCCCAACACCTTGTGCAGCTGTTTGATTCAGCGCAGAGTCAATTAGCCCAAGCGCAGCAAACCATGGCGCAAGGCGTGCTGGAACTTTCCTGTGAACTGGCACGGCAGGTACTTCGACAGGAGTTGTCGGTGAATCCAAATGTGCTGATGCCGGTCATTCGGGAGGCGCTGGACTTGCTTGGTACTGAGCACCGCAGCGCGGTGGTGCGCATGAACCCGTTGGATATGGACATGCTTGCGGGGTCACTTTCTTCAGAATTTTCAGGGTTGGCGCTGAGCTTGCGCTCAGACCCCGCATTGCAGCCCGGGGGGTGCATTGTGGAGTCGGCGGGGATGGTGGTTGATGCCAGTTTGCAAAAGAGGTGGCAACGTGCTGTGGCCACTTTGGGACTGGCAAACGCCTGGGAGGACACCCGTGAGCCACACGATTGACGCTTCAACCTGGGAAGTGTTTTTGAGCGATGCCACACGCAGGGTGAAGACCGGCACGACTCTGGAAGTGCGCGGCACATTGACCCGACTGACCGGGTTGGTGTTGGAGGCCGTGGGTATACGGGTACCGGTGGGTTCCCAGTGCTGGGTGCACATGAAGTCACAGGCCCCTGTGTTGGCCGAGGTGGTAGGTTTTTCAAGTGACCGGGCCTATCTGATGCCTGCAGGCGACGTGCATGGGTTGTCAAGCGGTGCCAGTGTGGAGCCAGCGCCAGCGTACGTGGCGGTCCCCAGGTTGGGCGACCGCCGACAGGCGCAGCGGGATTACGGCCAAGGGGTGTTGCGTCTACCCTTGGGTGATGGTTTGTTGGGGCGCGTGGTTGACGCCCACGGAGCACCAATGGACTACAAGGGGCCCATCCTTGATGTCGCCGCGGTGCCGATGGACAGAAAACCCATCAACGCCATGGACCGGGCACCGGTACGCGAGACACTTGACACGGGCGTTCGTGCAATCAATGCGCTGTTGACCATTGGACGGGGCCAGCGGATCGGCTTGTTTTCAGGTTCTGGCGTGGGCAAGAGTGTGCTGCTTGGCATGATGGCGCGCTACACAACGGCCGACGTGATTGTGGTCGGGCTGATAGGTGAACGTGGCCGCGAGGTGAAGGAGTTTATTGAAGACATTTTGGGTGAGGAGGGGCGTGCCCGCGCGGTGGTGGTCGCGGCACCTGCTGACGCGCCGCCGCTGCTGCGGATGCAGGGCGCGGCCTATGCCACGGCAGTGGCGGAGAGTTTTAGAGACAAGGGCAAACATGTGCTGTTGTTGATGGATTCGCTCACCCGTTATGCCATGGCGCAGCGGGAAATTGCGCTGGCCATTGGCGAGCCGCCCGCCACCAAGGGCTATCCTCCGTCCTGCTTTGCCAAGTTGCCGCAATTGGTGGAGCGTAGTGGCAACGGACTCAACGGTGTAGGCTCGATCACTGCGTTTTACACCGTGTTGTCCGAAGGTGATGACCAACAAGATCCGATCGCAGACGCGGCGCGTGCTATTTTGGATGGTCACATCGTGCTGTCGAGGTCTTTGGCTGAATCGGGTCATTTTCCCGCCATCGACATTGAACAATCAGCCTCGCGGGTGATGCACAACGTGGTGTCAAAAGAACATTTTGCGCTTGCACGGCACTTTAAGGCGGTCAATTCCCGCTATGAAAAAGGCCGCGATCTGGTGCAGATCGGCGCTTATGTGGGCGGATCAGACCGTGCATTGGATGAAGCCATTTCTTTGCATGACCCCATGTTGCAGTTTTTGCAGCAGGACATGTTTGAGTCGGCATCGCTTGAGGACAGTGTCACTGGCATGGCGGATGCCCTTGGAATGGCACGGGTCAGCCTTTGAACAGCATGTGGCTTGACGCGTTATGACCCAGTTTCACGGACTCGTTCTTGCCATCGATTTGGCTGTGGCCAAGCGGGACCACGTTTTGGCTGAGTTGAACAGACGCCTTCAGGCTCATGCGTTTGCCCAAAGCCAGTTGGATCAGTTGCGCCAGTATGCAGATGAGACCGAGTTGCGGTGGGCTCAGGCTGCACAAAAAAGTACCACGCCTGAGTTGTTGCATCACCATTACCAGTTCATGGGGCGACTGCAGCAGGCCATCGAATTGCAGCAAGGTGTGTTGGCCTCATGCCTTGGTCAGCTGACATCTGCGCAGCAGACGATGCTACAGGCGGAGTTTCGCCTGGCGGGTTTGAAGCAGGTGTTGTCAAAGCGCCGTCAAGAACAGACCAAGATTGAGCAGCGCCGGGATCAAAAACAAATGGATGAGTTTGCCGCCATGCAAACCTTGCGCCAGGCACGCCAAAAATTGGAGAGTAATTATGAATGTTGAATTAAACCGCCCGCAGCAGGGCGCACGCGCTGTCACCGGTGCCGATTCGCCTGGAAAGAGAGCCGGCAAGTCAGGCGGTGCGACAGCCGATGTGGGCAATGAATTTATGGCGCTCATGAATTCATTGAGCAGTGAAGAGCTCAAATCCGCTGATCTGTCTGCTGTGCCGCCACAAGCAGGACAAGAACCAGGGGAGAAAATTGGTTTGACGACCGTTCCCGATGGGTTGTTGATCGCCGCAGTGCCTATGTTGGCACCGAATAATGCCGAAGCGGGGTTGCCCCCGGTGGTTTTGTCAGCCGCTACATTACCGCAGGCCTCTGCGCCCTTGGTTGCGAATGTGCCGCTTTTGGCCGTGCCTGATGGGGCGGCGAATGTCGCAGCAGTGGTCGCAACCCCACTTGAGGCTGGAGCTCCTGTGCAAGGAGGTGGTCCACAGCGTTTGGCAATCCATGCGGGCAAGGGTGCTGCAACAAGCGCGGTTGACACCACAACACCGCAGAAGTTGGCCAGCATAGCGCCTGGCGGCGTGACGACCGACCTCATCAATGCTTCTAGCCCAATGTTGCAAGAAGCAGGTGCCCCGTTGCCAGTGAATGCGTGGTTGGCCCATCGAAATGCCATGCAGGCGCAGGCGTTGAGCATTGCACAGCAGATATCGAAAAGCCATCAGGAGGCGGCGTTACCCGCTTTGACGTTGGGTGTCGCCGATGTGGTTGCGGCTTGGGTTATGGGTGAGGGGGGCACGCCGACTCGGGCGCAGAGTCGCTTCGGGTCCGGGTCAAACCCGGGTTCATCGGGTCTGGAGGGCGGTTTTGGTGGAGCGACAACGGCCACTAACCGCGCAGAGCCGGTCTTTGAAGTCCCCGTGACATCATCCGTTGTGGCGGACACAGCCGTTGCTGAAACCGTGAGTTATTGGGCGAGTCAAGGAGTGCAAACAGCCGAACTCACATTGGATGGTTTTGGTGATTCCCCGGTTGAGGTCAGTATCCTGATCAACGGAGATCAGGCGCAAGTTGATTTCCGCACTGACCAGACAGCGGTCCGCCAGGTTATCGAGAGCGCCACGGCGCAGTTGAAAGAACTGCTTTCAAATCAAGGCTTGCAGCTAACCGGCGTGTCCGTTGGCTCATATGGAAAGGGCGGTGGCAATGGGGACGAGCGTCGCCAGCGTCACGGTGCTCAGCAATTGAAGCTGGTAAAAAATGACTTGGCAAATTCACCGGTTGGACAGGCGGCAAATGCCGCAGTTGGACAGTCTTTGGACCTGTTTGTCTGAGGCTAGACTAGTGGTGCCGTTGGATGCGCTGTTTTTTAGCCGCTTATTGGGCGGTTGGGCCTGTGTTTGTACTGAATAATGGCCGTGAATTAATGTTGCAAAGGAATTATTGTGGCGACCAAACCTGAAGAGGCTGATGCAGTCAAGCCACCCAAGAGCAAAAAGATGCTTTTTATCATCATTGGCGTTGTGCTGCTATTGGTGTTGGGCGGCGGCGGTGCCTTTTTGTACATTAGCAAGCAGAAGGCTGCAGCCGCCGCTGCTGAAGAGGATGGTGGTGAGCCGGCGGCCGCGCACGCGCCCGCAGCAGCAGCGCATGGTGGATCAAAATCACCGCCGGTTTACCTGGCCATGGACAACATGGTGGTAAATCTGGCAGACCCTGGCGGCGAACGAGTGGCCCAGGTGGGCATTACGCTGGAGGTTGTAGACGCAAAAGCATCAGATTCGGTCAAGGCTTACATGCCAACGATTCGCAGTGGCGTGTTGATGCTGTTGTCTCAAAAAACGTCAGAAGAGTTGCTCTCGGCCGAGGGAAAGCAAAAATTGATAGAAGATATCTTGAGAGAAACCTCCGTGCCTTTTGGTGGGGGTGAGGATGCCAGCGAGAGCGAGAGTGCCAAAAAGAAACCGAAAAAGAAGGCAGCAGTCCAGTACCCGGTTGTCGGGGTGTTGTTTTCCAGTCTAATTGTTCAATGATGCCGTGGTGTATGGGCCATGAGTGAATCATTTTTGTCTCAGGAAGAAGTCGACGCACTTCTGGAAGGTGTCACGGGTGAGAGCCAGAAGATGGCAGAGGATGTCACCGAAAGCGGGGAGGTCCGGGCCTACAACATCTCAAGTCAGGAGCGCATCGTGCGTGGGCGCATGCCCACCATGGAAATCGTGAACGAGCGCTTTGCCAGAAACCTGCGTGTTGGGCTGTTTAATTTTATTCGGCGGAGCCCAGAAATATCGGTGGGCCCAGTGACTGTCGCACGTTACAGTGCTTTTTTACGCGAACTTGCAGTACCTACCAACTTCAACATCGTGGCCATTCGTCCCTTGCGTGGCAATGGCTTGGTCGTGTGTGAGCCAGCCTTGGTGTTTGGTGTGATTGAGTCCTTGTATGGGGGAATTGGCAAGTTCCAGACAC
>JBIJDQ010000141.1:0-6117 GCA_044344025.1 Rhodoferax sp. | reverse complement strand
CTGGTTTGAGCTTGCCCCAGGCCTGTGGGCCGTTTTCACCGGCGTAGGCCCAGTGCACTTCACCGCCGTGCCCTTCAGCACCTGCGGCGGGGGCTTCGTGCCCCGTCATTGCGGCAGCCTTGGCTTTGATGTAGTCACGGCTGGCGCGTGGGTTAACCGCGACAGCCGCGTGGGCTGGAGCAACCTGGCGTGCGGCAAGGGCAGGCACATGGACTGCTGCTGGCACGTGTGTGGTGACAGGTGCCGCATGTTCAGTGGCCGCAGCAGTTTTGGCCGGAACCTTGTCCTTGATCACCAGGGTCAGGCTTTTTTTGTCAATCAACTTGTCTTTGAGTGCCGCCTTGATGTCCACTGCGATTTCTTTTTCTTCAGGGACAGGGGCTGTGGTGCCAGGCTTCTTTGCAGCTGGTTTGGTTGCGGCAGGTTCAGCTGCACCATGGTCGGCGGCCGCCGCAGCATGACCCGAAGGCACCGCCATGGCGACCAATGCGAGGCCGATGGCTGCCTGCATGGCCCATCGCTGCCATGTTGCCAGGGGTGGTGCCAAGGTCGCGTGGGCACAGGCGGGTGGGGTAAGGCGATGAGGCATTGTTTTCATGGCGTGTCCGAGGTCAGGTGGTGACATAAAAAGTCATCTATGCCATGTTATCGGCAGATAAGGAGACAGGCTTAAGCACAGCGGCCTGCATGACGGGGCGCTATAGTGCCACTTTGATTTGCAACAGGGCCTGCCTTGAGTATCCAAACCGATGATTTTGCCCCCGCACCCAGCAAGCGGGTGGTGTCCAATGCCCCCGCTTCACCCAACGAGGAGGCGGTTGAACGTGCCTTGCGTCCTAAGTTGCTTGATGAGTATGTGGGCCAGGCCAAGGCGCGCGAGCAGCTTCAGATTTTCATCAGTGCCGCCAAGATGCGCGATGAGGCACTGGACCATGTGCTGCTGTTTGGCCCACCAGGCCTGGGTAAAACCACCTTAAGCCACATCATTGCGGTTGAATTGGGTGTGAACTTGCGTCAAACCAGTGGCCCGGTGCTGGAAAAACCCAAGGATTTGGCGGCCCTGCTGACCAACCTTGAAAAAAATGACGTGCTGTTTATTGATGAAATTCACCGCCTGAGCCCGGTGGTGGAAGAAATTCTTTACCCGGCGCTGGAAGACTACAAAATCGACATCATGATTGGCGAAGGCCCGGCAGCCCGCTCCATCAAGCTTGATTTGCAGCCCTTTACCCTGGTCGGCGCCACCACCCGTGCAGGCATGTTGACCAACCCCTTGCGCGACCGTTTCGGCATCGTGGCGAGGTTGGAGTTCTACACCCCCGAGGAACTTGCACTGATCGTTAAACGCAGCGCCGGACTGCTCAAAGTGCCCACCGATGAAAAAGGTGGCTTTGAAATTGCCCGGCGCTCGCGCGGCACGCCGCGCATTGCTAACCGCCTGTTGCGCCGGGTGCGTGACTATGCCGATGTGAAAGGTGTGGGTGAAATCACACTGGACATTGCCAACCTGGCGTTGAAGATGCTTGACGTGGACCCGCAAGGCTTCGACTTGATGGACCGCAAGTTGCTAGAAGCCGTGATTCACCGCTTTGACGGCGGCCCGGTCGGGCTGGACAACATTGCAGCCAGCATTGGCGAAGAGCGTGAAACCATCGAGGACGTGATTGAGCCCTACCTGATCCAGCAAGGCTACCTGCAACGCACACCGCGCGGACGTATTGCCACCTTGGCTGCTTACCGGCATTTGGGGGTGACACCACCAGCCAGTCAAAGCCATTCAGACATGTTCAGCGTTTAATCCAATTTAGTGCTACGAGCCCCAACCATGAAACACACCTTTCACCGCTTTCGCCAGACGTTGGTTGTGCTGAGTTGCACGGCCTTGACCTCATTGGCGATGGCCCAGTCGCTGCAGGCACCCTTGGCATCGTTTGAACTCAAGGCCAGCACACTGGAAGGTGCTGATTTCAAAATGGACGCGCTCAAAAAGAAAGTGATCCTGGTGTTTTATTGGTCAACGTCGTGCGGCGTGTGCCTGTCTCACATGGCTGAACTGCGGGCCAATCTGGCGGGCTGGCGCGGAAAACCTTTTGAGTTGCTCACCGTGAATGTGGATGCTGACATGGGTGTCTGGCGCACCTACGAGCACATTGCAGGTCAAACTCAGACCGTGCGGCCCGTCTCGCTGTGGACAGCCAACCCGCCCAAAGGCCGTTTGCCAGTCACCGTGGTGATTGACTCAAAAGGCATGGTGGCGGCGCGCCATGAGGGCCGTATTGCCCCGGAAGCCTGGGACGCTGTGGCCGAACTGATGCTTTGACAGGTTAAATCTATGGGCTTTGAGGTGCAGACCTCAGACCGTTACCGCGCTTGCAGCCGGTTGATGTACTCAATCAAGGCGAGGATGCGAATGCGCACATAGGACTCTGGCTTGTAGTCCATGTCGCCATAGTATTCGGCTGCCTTGATGCGGTAGTTCAAGCCCCAAATCGGCATGTCGCGCGTGCCATGGCTGGGTACATCGGCAGCTTCAATCGTTTCATACATGCGGTTGACCGGAAACACACCGCCGTTGTTTTTGGCGAGTTGCGTCAAGTCAGGAAGGGTGCGCCGCAACAACTCTGCGTAAGGCCCCCCGCCCTTGCCATTGGAACCGTGGCACACCGCACAATTCTCCACATATTCCTGCTTGCCAAGGTCAGCCGCCTTGCCAGTTTGAGCCTGGGCTGCGGCCCCTATCAGGGCCAGCATTGCAAAGGCCAGCGGTACACGTCCAGTATTCAAATACGCCATAGGATTCTCCTGCTCAAGGGGTCATGAAACTGCGGGAACGCAGTCAAAGTGAATGTAAGCAGGTCAGAAAACCAAGGATTGATATTTCTCATGTACGAGCAGAGATAGGCGGGTGCATCGGCTGCCTGAAGCAAGTCGACAAGTGAAATGGCGAAAGGTTTGCCAAATGCCACATTGAGGGGGGGCGTGGCCGCAGACGCGGCAAGGGTGCGGCAGCACACAGACGCAGGGCCATCACAGCCATTACAACCCGGCAGTGCTCGTTAACTTCATTTTTAAATTACAGGACGTTCATCATGAGAAAGACTCTTTCTAGCGTAACGCTCGCCATAGCTGGTGTGTTTTTTGCCGCTGTTCCAGCTGCTGCCCAGGTTGCTGGCGGAAGCACCACAATGGGCATCAGCGTCGTTGAATCAACCCAGATCGCCTTAGGTTGGAGCGTCAAGAAGACGCTGCTGGGCAAAACCATTTACAACGAGAGTGGCAAAAAGGTGGGTAAGGTGCAAGACATCATCATTGCGCCGGACAAGTCGGTCTCTTACATCATCGTCGGTGCGGGTGGTTTTATTGGCATGGGGCGGCACGATGTGGCCATTCCGGTCACGCAGATTCAAGACCAGGCGGGCAAATTGGTGATGGCCGGCGCCACTCAGGACATGATCAAGTCCATGCCGCAGTTTGAATACTCAAATGACAACGCCCGGCGTAACCAGGTTGCCGCAGCAGCAGAGAAAGACATCAATCTGGGCAAAGCCAAGCTGCTTGAACTGGAGAAGAAAGCCGGCACTGCCGCTGCGGAGTCCAAGGCAAAGATTGATCTGCAAATCACCGCATTGCAGGTGGACCTGAAGTCTGCCGAGGCCAAGCTGTCCGAGTTCAATAAAGCGGCGGCAAACCGCTGGAAAGAGTTTGAAGTCAGCGTGAGCGCCGCGACCGCACGGTTGCGCAAATCCACCGAGAGCGCCAAGGGTTAAGCGCCAACCGCCACTGACCCAGCCAAACCTTTTCAACCCTGCAGGAAGGGCTGAAGCGAAAAAACCGCCGATCGCTACATTCGACAACGACACACCAGCGAAGCTGACCCGTGCACGCTGCACCAGTTGCACACCGAGGCTGGCACCACGCTTTGCACCACGGGCGTGATTGTCAAAGATGCAGCGGGGAAAACCACGGCCAAGCCGGCCCACCCGTCAGGGACGGCAGGCACCGAAGTGGGTCTGGACTTTGTCAAGGAAGCTGAGAAAACCCCGCAACTGGGCAGCGCGGCACTGGTGACTCTTGTTTTGGTTGGGAAGTGGGCGCTGAGGTACCCGTCACCTTTTCCACAGCTCGGGCACGGAGCTTATGGTTATTGCACCAGATGCTATCAAATTTAATAAACTACCCAGCAGGTCAGTTTTTCTACCCGTGGGCATCAGGCTCAGGTGCTGGTCTCATCCAGCGTGCTGTCTTCCAGGTGGCGTGTGTCGGCCCAGCCCACCAGGGTCAGGCCGTCAGGGGTCCAGAGCAGGCGGTTGATGGCTGCGTTGCCCAATTGCCAGGTGCGTGGGGCCTGCAGGTTCTGGCTGGAGGCCAGACGGTAAAGAATGTCCATCACACCGCCATGCGCCACCAGCACAATTTGGTCGCCCATATGCTGCTGGGCCAGAGCATTGACCGTGGTTTGAACCCGCTCACGCATGGTTGACAAGGACTCGCCGCCGGGTGGCGCCCATTCGGGGTCGCGCTTGCGCCAAAGCTGCGACGCCTCGGGCCACAGTGACTCGATTTCAGCGTAGGTCTTGCCCTGAAAACTGCCAAAACCGCGCTCACGCAGACCCACGTCGGCTGTTAGTGGCGCGTCGGTGGCTTGGGCGATGGCATGGGCGGTTTGCCAGGCGCGTAACAAATCGCTGGCGTAAATCGCTTTGACGTCTTCATCCGCCAGTGAACGCGCCACCTGCCCGGCCTGCCAGAGCCCTTTGTTGTTGAGGGCAATGTCGAGGTGACCCTGAAGGCGGGTGTCGACGTTCCAGGCAGTTTCTCCGTGGCGGATGGCAATGATTCGAGTGGCTAACATTTAAAAAATTGGTGGGTTACCGAGGAATTTCAATATTGACGCGGCGCACGCCGTCGGGTGGTCTGGGGAAGCCCTGCAGTGCGGCATCCAGCATGGCGGCCAAAATCACTTCGCTGTCGGCCCAGGGGCCCTCATGGCTGGCATGGCTCTCAAACACCACCACACCAGCGCTGTTGCGCATGATCAGGGTGACCTGTCGCCAGTAGTTGGGTCGGGCATCCAGGCCCGGAAAAAGCGCACCCCGGTTGCCAATGCCAATTGAGCCGTTGCCAAACACCCAACCCAGGCCCCAGCCAAAGGCCATGTCGGTCTGGCTGGTTGAACTTTCCTGGCGCTGAACGGCGCTGATCTGCACGCTCAGCGGGGCACCACTTTGTCGCTTCAGGCCTACTTTGGCCAAGGCCGGCTCGGCAAGGCGTTCCAGTTGGGCCTGCACCCCGGGGTTGGCTGCTTGCGAGGGCAAGTGCTCAAACTGGTACCCGGCCCCCAGTGCCAAGGTGTGCGGCGCAAAGCTCTGCACCTGGGCGTCAATGAGCCGTGTGCTGGCACACCCTGCAAGAAAAAATGCTACTAAAAGTGTAGCTATCCGAGCAACACTGGAAAGCACTAGAGGCATATTTAGTCCATATTTACGCCGGAACCAACTGGATGCCGGCTTTGTGGGGCATGGGGAAGGGTTCTTCGTCAAATACCTTGTCGCCGTCGGCATCGGCCACCCCGGTGATTTTGATGCCCTTGAAGTCATGCCGACTGACATCCATCAAATGGGACGGCACCACGTTTTGCAGCGCGGTGAACATGGTCTCGGTGCGGCCGGGGTACTGGCGTTCCCACTGGTGCACCATGCGTTTGATTTCCTGGCGCTGCAGGTTTTCCTGGCTACCACACAAGCTGCAAGGAATGATGGGGAACTGCCGGTGTTCGGCCCAGCGGATCAGGTCTTTCTCGGCCACATTGGCCAGCGGGCGAATCACGATGTGGCCACCGTCGTCGCTGACCAGTTTGGGTGGCATGCCCTTGAGCTTGCCCGCAAAAAACATGTTCAAAAAGAAGGTGTGAAGCATGTCGTCGCGGTGGTGACCCAGTGCGATTTTGGTGATTTTCAGCTCGTCGGCCACTCGGTACAAAATGCCCCGGCGCAGGCGGCTACACAGGCTGCACATGGTTTTGCCCTCGGCCACCACTTTTTTGACAATGCTGTAGGTGTCCTGGGTTTCAATGTGGTACTCGATGCCCAGCTTGCTCAGGTACTCAGGCAAGATATG
>JBIJDQ010000140.1:0-6172 GCA_044344025.1 Rhodoferax sp. | reverse complement strand
TTAGAAGTCCGCTGTCGTACGGTGGGGCTGCGGCAAGCTTGCCATCGTCATCCCCCTGTAGCGGCATCTTGCGCCAAAACTTCATAAATAAAATAATCAGCATAATCCAAATAAAATTACATAATTCATCTTGCAAAGGCCACATTCATGCAACTTGTCTCTGATCCGATTTTTCATCGTGCTGAACTGGCGCAGTATTTTGTTGACTACATCAAGTCGCCTGATTCGTCTTCGGGCTTGTTTTTGGCCGCGCCACGGCGCACTGGCAAGACAACTTTTATCAAGGAAGACCTGGTGCCCTTGTTGCGCGTTCAAGGTGCCACGGTGATTTATGCGGACCTGTGGGAAGACAAGGCGATCAACCCATCCATCGTCATCATCAACGCGATCAGGCAGGCGCTTTTGGCAAGTGATGGTTTGATCATCAAGGCGGCAAAGTCCTCGGGCGTGACCAAATTCAAGCTGGGTGGGTTTGAGGTTTACTTGTCTGGCATTGGCACCCAAGACGGTGACAGCATTGCCAAGACTTTGGCGGGCTTTGCCACCATCACCAAAAAACCCATCGTGATGGTGATTGATGAGGCCCAGCATGCGCAAACCAGTGAAGAAGGCCGTCAGACACTGTTTGCCCTTAAGGCCGCGCGAGATGCCATGAAGAGCGTCGATAGCCCGGGTTTTCGCTTGCTGGCCACGGGTTCCAACAGCAGCAAATTGGCCACACTGGTGAATGCCAAAGACCAGGCTTTTTACATGGCGCCCATGGAAGACTTGGAGCAGCTGGGGGCAGATTACCTGGCATGGGTGCTGCAAACATCGACTTACCACACGCAACCCTCGCTAAAGGCCATACAAGAAGGTTTTGACATGTGCAGCCACAGGCCCGAGCCGCTGAGAAGTGTGCTGCGTGAATTGTCAAGAAGTCGGCAGTTGGCACCTGATGCGGTTGACCGGCGGTTTCTTGAGTTGATGGAAAACAAGCTGCAGTCAGCACGCGACAGCTTCCTCATGGGGCTGCACGGCATGGAGCCGCTTGATGCCTGCGTGATGCGTCGCATGGCCTTGACGGGTAAGGATTTCACGCCTTTTGATACCAAAGCATTGGCCCACTACAGTCAACTCTTGCAGACAGATGGCGCAGCGCTGGCCGCCTTGCCTACACAATCGTCGGTGCAATCTGCGCTGGAGCGTTTGCGCAAAGAAGGCTTGGTGTGGAACGCCGGGCGAGGTTTGTGGTTTATAGAAGATGCCCAGCACAGTGCCTGGATCAGTGAGGCCATGCGTCAAGCTTAAGCGAGAGCACTCTGAACAGGGTGCGCGTCCGTTGTGCTTGGGGAATTGGCAAACCGAACAGCGCTTGCCATCAGCGTTAACCCGTAGCGCCGTGGCCGTATGCCGCCATCGTGAATGCGGTAGGCACCAAAGGCGGGGCCCAGGGCAGTTTTCAGGCGTTTGTCAAGTTTGGACTTGCGCGTCGAGAAATATTCGCCGTCCATGCCACTTTTCAAGGCCCGCTCAGTGCCCTCAATGTCTGCCAGATTGCCGGTGATGCGCCGGTATTCCCGCAGGTAGCGCTTGGCCCAAATTGGGTCGGGCACACCTTTGGTGGGGGCGCTCAAGGGTTCGTTGCCCGCCAGGGTTTCACGGGCAAACACGGCCAGCAGCGCTAACTCAGCCGGTGGCAGGGCTATTTCGCGCCCACCGGCCAGAATGCACTGGCGCGACAAATCCAGCACCAACTGGGGCGGGGCCAACGCGGCGCGGGCGGCGGCCACGGTGTCATTAAAGCTGGCCACGCCAGCCAGCAGGTTGGTGGGCAAGCCGTGGCGCAAGCTGACAAACGGTATTTCAGCCAGCGTGACTTGGGCCATTGCCGTGTCGGCCAGTTGGCCATCTCGCGTTTGCAACACGCGACTGTAGGGTGTGGGGTAGAAAAAGTCGTAGCTTGATTCAAACGGCTCACTGACCAGCACGTGGCTCAAGCGGTCTTGGGGCCTGCCAAACAGCGACAAGGCGTAGCCGAGGTAAAAGCCCATGGTTTTGCGCCCACCGGCAATGGAGGCGTGCAGGGCGCAACCTGAATCGGCGGTGATGGACCGGACCTGGGCGGTAATAAAGTCAGCCGCCGCGCGGTTGTCTGCGGGGGTACGGATGTCGTTCATGGGCAGGCCCTGGGCATCCCGCATGATATGGATGTGGCTGCGGTCAAACTTGACACCGGGCAGGTGGTAGTCAACACACAGTTTGTGAAACCAGCCCAGGTCGTCGCTCAGCAACGAGAGTTCGGCGCGGCGGGCGCCTTCGGCACTGGTGATCAGGTGAACCTCGGTGGGTACAAAAGGGGCAAATTCGTCAGCGGCCAGGGCATAAATGGTTTCGGTGACGATTTGCGGTGTGAGGCCGCTGACTGCCAGCAGCACGCGGCGCGGAAAGTTGGCGGGTTGGGTGGGGGTAGTTTGGTGCGTGACAGCATGTGTATTCATGTGCTGCAGTGTAGGAGGGCAGTGCAAAAAAGCGCTGCATGGCAAGCTTGCCATGCAGCGGTAACACCATCAGCGCCCAGATGGTGTGCCTTTGATGCCAAACTGTTGCCACGCCCGGTGCAGCCGTCAATCAAGGCGTTTTGTGCGGCAATACAGGCTTGCAGATCGGTAGTCGAGGACATTTATCTTGACATGGGTAAACTGACTGGCATGAAGACTTACCTTCGGTTCAATGTGGCTTTGGCTGTCATTTCGATGAGCGTTGTTTTGGCTGGCTGCGGCAGTGCGCCACCACGGCCTGATGTGTCAGTGGCCCCGGTTACAGGGGTGATTGACTCGCGTTTGTCGCATGAGCAGGCCAACGATGTCACCATTTACGCGGTGGGCCTGGTGGGCACGCCTTACCGTTATGGTGGCAACACACCCAGCTCAGGGTTTGATTGCAGTGGCCTGATTGGCCATGTTTACCAAAGCCGTGCAGGGGTGCTGTCGCCCCGCACGGTGGCCAAACTCACCGATTGGGGCAAGGTTGTGCCCAGTGACCAGATTCGCTCGGGTGACCTGGTGCTGTTTGGGTCGGGCGCTGGTGCCACCCATGCGGGCATTTATGTGGGGAGTGGGCGCTTTGTGCATGCACCGTCCACCGGTGGAGAGGTCCGGCTGGACCGTTTGAGCGCCAAGCACTGGGCTGCGCAGCAGGTGTCTTTCAGGCGGCCTTGAGGCCACCCCGGTCAGATGTCTGCCAGCAAAGGGTAGGGCGCAGGTGACAGCGCCAACAGCGGGCCGTCTGGCGACAACGCATGCACCGCACCCACCTCAAACGCACTGACTTGCATCGACACAATGGCATCAAAACCACCGCCTGGCGCGGCCGCAGCTTGCGCCACCAGGCCGCAGGGTTGGCCTGGGTCATCAGAGGCAAACAGCTCATCTCCGGCTTTGAGTGGTGCCGTGCCATGCGCCAGATAAGCGCGCCGCTTTAGCGTGCCCCTGAACTGGCTGCGCGCCACCACCTCCTGACCCGGGTAACAGCCTTTTTTGAAATTGACCCCACCCACCGACTCGTAGTTGAGCATTTGCGGCACCAGAGCTTCAAAAATGGGTTGGGTCACGGTGGCAATGCCACTGCGCACCTCGCCCCAGGCCCACTGCTGCGGTGTCATGGTGGTGCCGCTCGGTGCGGCACTTCCCGCAGGGGCCACCCACAAGGCCCGCGCCACGCCATCTGCCGGGTACAGGTTAATCATAGAAATTTCATCAAAACTGGCTCTTGTCCAGGTTTTATCGGAATAGTCTGCTATATTTTTAGTAGCCTCAACCAGCGCTGTGCCAGCCAGGCCATACACCGCAAAGTCGGCGCTGGCATCGGTAAGTTTGGCCTTGGCGCGCATCACAAACATGCTCAGGCGCTTTAGGGTGGTGGCCAAAAGGTCAGGGCTGCAAAGCAGCAAAATGTCGGTGTGGCTGAGTTTGAAGCCGATAAAGCTGGCTTGCAAGCGCCCTTTGGCGTTGCAAAAGCCTGCCAGGCGGGCCTGTGACAAGCCCAGTAAAGAAAAGTCGTTGGTCAATTGGCCGTGCAAAAACTTGGCGGCTTCTTCGCCTTGTACGCGGATCAGCCCTGAATGTGTCAGCGGGGCTACGCCTTCTAATGGTGTGTTCATGCGGTGAATTATCATTCGCGCTTGATTTCTTAAAGGCAGCAAGGTTGTGCAACGTTTGATAGGTGTGGTGGTGGCAATGGTGCTGGCCTTGGGTGGCTGGGCTTTTTGGTGGGTGAATTCGCCGCTGGATTTGGCGGCACCTGCCTTGGACTTGTCGATCGAGCCCGGCACCACCCCGCGCGGTGTGGCCAGGGAGGCCGTGAGCAGCGGGGTACAAACCTCGCCAGCACTGCTATTTGGGTGGTTTCGCCTGTCGGGCCAAGCCCGACTGATCAAGGCCGGTAGCTACGAGCTTGAAACCGGCCTGACCCCGCGTACCCTTTTGAGCAAACTCACACGTGGCGAAGAAGCTTTGCGCTCGGTCACGCTGGTAGAGGGTTGGACCTTTAAGCAGGTGCGTGCTGCACTATCAAAAGCAGAGCAGCTAATGCCCGACACACAAGGACTAGAGGTCGATTTGATCATGAAAAAGCTCGATCGGACCGGTCAAGCCGCTGAAGGCCGCTTCTACCCCGACACCTACACCTACGCCAAGGGCAGCAGTGACTTGAAAGTGTTGCAACGCGCCCTGCGCGCCATGGACCACCATCTGGCTGCTGCCTGGCAACTGCGCAGTACCACAGCCCCACTCAAGACCCCCGACGATTTGTTGACGCTGGCCAGCATTGTCGAAAAAGAAACCGGCCGCGCCATTGACCGGCCCATGATTGCCTCGGTGTTCACCAACCGCTTGCGCATTGGCATGCGGTTGCAAACCGACCCGACGGTGATTTACGGCATGGGCGACAAGTTTGATGGTGACTTGCGCCGCCGTGATTTGCTGACCGACACCCCCTGGAACACCTACACCCGTGCAGGCCTGCCGCCCACCCCGATTGCCATGCCAGGCAAGGCCTCGCTGCTGGCTGCGGCCCAGCCAGCCCCCAGCAGCGCGTTTTATTTTGTGGCGCGTGGGGACGGCACCAGCCAGTTCAGCGACAACCTCGACGCGCACAATCGGGCGGTTAACAAATACCAGCGCGGCCAGTGACTCCCCCATCTACTTATGACAACACCCGGACTATTCATCAGTTTTGAAGGCATTGACGGCGCAGGCAAGTCGACCCACATTGAGGGCTTAGCCCAAGCATTCAAAGCCCAAGGCCGGGCCGTGACCCTGACCCGTGAACCGGGTGGCACGCCCTTGGCAGAAAAACTGCGCACCCTGGTGTTGAATGACACCATGGATGCCATGACCGAGGCCTTGCTGGTGTTTGCGGCACGGCGTGACCACTTGCAGCAAGTCATTGAACCCGCGCTGCAACGTGGCGATGTGGTGCTGTGCGACCGCTTTACCGATGCCACCTTTGCCTACCAGGGCAGCGGTCGTGGGTTTGATTTGAAAACACTCTCGTTTTTAGAGCAGCTTGTGCAGGTGGTACAAGCGCCACAGGGCGATTTTGTACGTCAACCCGACTTGACGGTGTGGTTTGACCTGGCTCCCGATGTGGCTGCCGCGCGCCTGGCCGGTGCGCGGGTGCCCGACAAGTTTGAGGCCCAACCGGTTGAATTTTTTGCCCGGGTGCGCGCAGGGTATCTTGTGCGTTTTCTGGCCGATCAAGAACGCTTTGCCCAGATCGACGCGGCCCAAAGCCGTGACGCGGTGTGGCAAGACGTGTTGCGTGCAGCCAAATACCGGGCCTATCTGACATGAGCGCGGCTGCTGCGCCTGTTGCACCCGCCGCTGTGGCCCCATGGATTGCGGCGCAGACCCAAACGCTTTTGACCCAACGTGGCCACGCCTGGCTGCTGGCGGGGCCATCTGGCCTGGGGCAATACGACTTGGCTTTGGCGCTCGTGCGGGCCTGGTTGTGTGACCACCCCACGCCGCAAGGGGCCTGTGGTGCCTGTGGCAGCTGCCATGCCATCGACGTGCGCGCCCACGCCGACCTGTGTGTGCTGATGCCTGAGACCGTGATGCTGACACTGAACTGGCCGCTGGCGGAAAAGGCACAAGACGAAATTGACAGTAAAAAGCGCAAAGCCAGCAAG
>JBIJDQ010000139.1:0-6173 GCA_044344025.1 Rhodoferax sp. | reverse complement strand
ATTTTTAGGCCCGTAGGCTGCATGTTTTGGGTTTCAATGAATCAACCGGGAGAGTTCTCTTGAAAAAATGGTGTTTGGTGAGTCTGGTTTGGGTGTGTGGTGTGGCTGGCGCGCAAACCAGCAGCACAAAAAGCGATCTGGTCGCCAAGGTGTTGACCCTTCAGCAAACGGCCATTGAGCAGACCGCGCAGGCCTTGGTCGAGCGGCCTGCCTTGCAAATGATGCAACAGGCCGGTGCCGCTCTTCAAACCCAGGTGGCACCGGAAAAGCGCGAGGCCGTGGCTAAAGAGATTCAGGCTGACCTGAAAAAGTACGTGGATGAGGTGGGCCCCCTGGTGCGCCAGAAAGCCGTCAAACTGGCACCTTCAACAGTGGGAGCGCTGTTGGATCAGCGGTTTTCTGAAGATGAACTTAAACAACTGATTGCCATCATCGAGTCACCGGTGAACCGTAAATTTTTGCAAATGGGCGGCGAGCTGCAAAAGGCCTTGGCTGACAAGCTCATCGCCGAAACTCAAGCTGCAGTAGAGCCCAAAGTGAAAGCTCTGGAGCAAGCCATGGTGAAACATCTGGGCTTGCCCGCCACTCCTGCTGCAAAAGCAGAGCCTGCCAGCAAGGCGGCCAAAAAGTAACTGGCGGAAATCTGGATTGCCAATCAGAAGTTAATTGTCCCAGTCGCCCCCCGTCACCCACGTCCTTGACACCAAAGTTCTGACCCCTCATGTCGGGGTTGCCGTTCAGCGCCTGATAGTCATTGTTGGCAAAGCCCATGAGACAGCCGAGGACGCAGGTGTTGCCGTGGCCATCGTCATCGGGGCGGCCGAATGTGCACTCAAACCAGCCGTTGCGGCGGGCGATTTTTTGGTGACAAGCTGCCGGTCCCAGGTTTGAACCGATTCTGCTTTGGCAAAGGAAACGTCACATTCAAGGCTGCGAGAGGTAGCGATAGGCAGCAGCGCAAGTCAGACCGGACGCGTTTTACAAATCGTTACCAATATGTCCAGCGCATTCGCTGGTATTTCTGAAAACCACTTCCCCCGTGGGCAGGTGAACCACACGAATTTCGTGTCCACATGGTTTTGTCACGCTTTTGGCTGGAAGTTCTGCGCTCCCATCCGCCGCGACATCAGCCAGATGTCAATGCTTGACGTTTTCGCTCTGAAGCGAGGCGGCGCATTCTCTCAGTGCCACAGAGTCTGATGTTTCGGCCATTTCCATGAAGCGCGAAGCATAGGACGAGTCACTTTGAAAGCGTGACATGTCAATCCAGCACCCGATGCCAGCCAGGAGCCACTTGAATTTGACTTTTTCCAAGAGCAGGCTCCGTCCATCGGACTCGGTGCTGGAATGGGTCAACTGTGCCGCGTGTTCGGTCTAGCCTTGCATGTTGTGGACAGCTTTCTATCAGACACTTGAAATGAGTCGGGGATGGCAGAGTCAACGTGTGAGCACATTGGGGAAGGGCGCGGAACGTACCCATGCGTGTTGCCCGCATCGGCAATCGTCAGATTGAAGCTGACAAGGAAAAATTGCAGTTTAGAAAACAAAAACGGCACCCTGAAGTGCCGCTGTCGTGATTCTTGCCAAATCAACCAGGTGATTAAGCCGACTTGGTCGCTTTCTTGACGGCATCCGTGGCTTGCTTTGACACAGCGGTGAAGTTGGCCTGAGCCGCTTCAACAGCTTGTTGCGCCGAAGTCTGAGCGGTCTTGAACGCGTTTTGGCTGGCGGTCATGGCTTGGTTGAAAAAGGCCATGGCAGACTCGGTGCCTGCTGGTGCATTGTTGGTGGCGCTGCCCATCAATGTGGCAAAACCCTTTTGCACATCAGCCATGTTGGACTGGGCGGTCTTGGTGAATTCGGCGCTGGCATCAGCAACAACTTTCTGGAATTCCTGAGCGTAAGCGACCGTCTTTTCGCCCAAAGGCTTGACCAGACCTGCCGCCAGTGCGCCC
Organism: Rhodoferax sp.; assembly: GCA_044344025.1. GTDB lineage: Bacteria > Pseudomonadota > Gammaproteobacteria > Burkholderiales > Burkholderiaceae_C > Rhodoferax. Next base: position 4,218 of record JBIJDQ010000139.1, on the reverse strand, counting down.
AATGCTTGTGGGTCCTTGGCGCTCATAAGCGCTTGGGCAGTCTCAAACGATTCGCTCACAGCCGCTTTTGATGCGGCCAGATTCAGGTCAACCAGCTTCTCAACGCTGGCTTGGGCCTTGGTTGCGACAGCTTGGGCTGCTTCCAGAGCGACTTTGGCGGTGGCAACGAGGTTTTCGGTAGGGTTGTTCATGTCAGTGTCCTTGAGGTGGTGGTTGGCATTTGCATCGACGACCCGGTTGGGAAGTTTATGTTGCAGTGCAGCATGTTGAGGAGTGTATCGGTAATTTGTGACAGAAAGGTAAAAAATTGTTGCGGCGCAGCAATGGTTAGGGTCGGCGCACTAATTTGGCACAGATTCGCCATTGAACACACAAGTTCTGGACTGAATCCAGGCGTCCAGTGAGGAGGGTGCTTGATGAGACACCTTGATGCCTGCTGCATAGTGACTTTCATCAAGATCGGCACTAATGTGTGACCCTAGGTTGTGGTGGCAAAGCCGATCAGATTAACCACCGCTTCCTGACCAGTGGAACGCCTCATCCAGCACCTCAATCCAATGCCGTACCGGTGTGCTGGTGCCGCTTTGCAAGTGGGTAATGCAACCAATGTTGGCCGACACAATCTGGTCGGGTTTGTCTGCACCAAAGGTGCTGGCCAGGTTGCCGAGTTTGCGGTCGCGCAGTTGGTAAGAAATGGTCGGGTTGAGCACGCTGTAAGTGCCCGCCGAGCCGCAACACAGGTGGGCCTCGCAGCCGGTGGTTTTGACGTTGAAGCCCAGTTCGCCCATGTATTTCTCCACGCCACCACGCAACTGCATGCCGTGTTGCATGGAGCATGGGGGGTGAAAGGCGATGCGGCTGGCGTTGCCAGACACCCGGCCTTTGAGCTTGCCCGCCAGTTCGGGGAGCCATTCGCTCACGTCTTTGGTGAGTTCGCTCACCCGTTTGGCTTTGGCTGCATAGGCCGGGTCGTTTTGCAAAATGTGGCCGTAGTCCTTGATGGTTACCCCGCAGCCTGAGGCGTTGATGACGATGCCTTCCACACCACGCTCAATGTCGGGCCACCAGGCGTCAATGTTGGCGCGCATTTCGGCCATGCCGCCATCTTGGTCGTTCAAGTGGAATTTGACGGCGCCGCAGCAACCAGCCTTTGGGGCCACCACGCATTGGATGCCTGCAGCATCAAACACGCGGGCGGTGGCGCTGTTGATGTTGGGGCTCATGGCGGGTTGCACACAACCAGCCAGCACCAGCACCTTGCGGGCATGGGTGCGGTTGGGCGTGAGGCCAGCGGCTTGTTTGACCGGAACCTTGTTTTTGAGTGCATGGGGGAGCAGTGGGCGCACCAGTTGGCCTGCCGCCATGGCTGGCGCGAACAGGGGCGAGGGCAAGCCTTCTTTCAAGGCCCAGCGCAGCGCGCGTTCACCGGCCGGGCGGTGCACTTGAGCATCGACCAGCTTGCGGCCAATGTCGAGCAGGTGGCCGTATTGCACACCGCTGGGGCAAGTGCTTTCGCAGTTGCGGCAGGTCAGGCAGCGGTCCAGGTGCATTTGGGTTTTGCGCGTCGGAGGGGCACCTTCTAGCACCTGTTTCATCAGGTAAATGCGTCCGCGCGGGCCATCAAGTTCGTCGCCCAGCAACTGGTAAGTGGGGCAGGTGGCAGTGCAAAAGCCGCAGTGCACACATTTGCGCAAAATGGCCTCAGCCGCCAGGCCGTCGGGTGTGCCCCGGTATTGGGGTGCAAGTTGTGTTTGCATGGTGATTACAGGCCTGGGTACAGGCGGCCAGCGTTGAAAATGCCTGCCGGGTCAAATTCGGCTTTCAGGCGGCGGTGGATTTTCTCATTCACCGGGTTTAATGCATTAAATCGACCTGTAGTGCTTGATAGATGGTCTTTAGTAGCTATGAATAAAATAGCGCTTCCGCCCGCCGCTTTGGCGGCTTGGCGCAGCTGGGTGCTGGCCGTTTCAGGTGCCCACAACCAGCGTTGACCACCGTGCCACTCCACCAACTGGGGCCATGGCAGGGTTAGGGCAGGTGCGGTTTGGGGCACGCTCAAACGCCACAACCCAAGGGGCTCGGTGCTTGCGCCGGGCGGGGTGAAAAACGGCAGTTTGAGGTTTCGGCAGGCGGTCCAGTCCGCCTGGGCCTGGATGTTGTCTAGGTGTTGGCCGGGCAGGTCGGCCAGCATTTGGCGGCAAGCAGATTCGACCGCCGCCACGGCACCACGAAGGCGCACAAACAGCAACTCAGGCGAGCGGTGTGCGGTGGAGTCCTGCACCCAGCAACTGGCGTTCAGGGGCAGCGGTTTCCCCCCCCAGCGGTGCAATTGGGTCAATGCAGCAGCTTGGTCAATTTCAAACACCAAGGTGGCTTCAGCCGGTGCCACTGGCAGCACTTTGAGCGAGATGTCGGTCAGCAGCCCCAGTGTGCCCATGGCACCTGCCATCAGGCGTGACACGTCGTAACCGGCCACGTTTTTCATCACCTGCCCACCAAAGGTAAGGTGCTCGGCACGGCCATTGAGCAATTGCACCCCCAGCACGTAATCGCGCAAACTGCCTGCGCTGGCACGCGACGGACCGCTCAGGCCTGCCGCGACCATGCCGCCACAGGTGCCGCCATGCAATCCGGTAGGAGACTCAAAACGGGGTGGCTCAAACGCCAAACACTGGTCTTTTTCGGCCAACGCGGCTTCCAGCTCTTGCAGCGGGGTGCCTGCACGCACGGTCACTACCAGTTCACTCGGCTCGTAACTGGTGATGCCGGTGTACTCGCGGGTGTCCAGCAGCTCGCCTTGGGGGGCTTCGCCATAAAAGTCTTTGCTGCCGCCCCCGCGAATGCGCAAGGGGGTATGATGCGCCGCCGCGTCTCGGATGCGGTCAGTTAGTGTGTGCAGTGGGTCGGTCATTGGTTTGTGTGCGAGGGAACAAGTCAAGCCCAATGGTAGGCCTTGGCCACCCGTTTCACATTGAATTTTTTGAATGCCCTGTGTTCAAAAACTGGTGATCAGTCCGGCTGCCGGAGGTTGCCCAAGGCTAGGGCAAGTGCACGGCTTGGGTTAGCGTCAGCGGGTGGGTGGCTGTGTCAGCGCGGACACCCAGCTGTCGCGCAAGTGGCGCAGTTTTTGGGTGGTTTTCCAGAGCCACCACACCCGGCTGGTCCAGGTGATGAACCGGCGCGGCTTCAAGATCAGCCAAAGTGCCAGTGCCCCTACGGGCCATTGTGGGTGCTGGTAAAGCCAAAGCAGGCCAGCCTTGACCCGGTCGGCCAAGGCGGCCGGGCGTTGCAGGCTTTGCAGCTGGTGGTGCAGTGTGTGGCGCAGATCGGTGCTGCGAACCAGCAGGCGCTGCTGGCGCAGCCGAATGTCATCGGGGCTCATTGGGCGCTGTGGGTGCGAGCACGGCGCGGTCACGCGCCAACTCTGCCAAGCTGAGTTCAAACAGTTTGGACTCGCTGCCCAACTTGCGCCGGGCAACCTGCAGCATCAACAAGCCAATACCGAAAAAAAACACCGCCAGCACCCCCATCGCCGCCAGCCGATAGCCGTCCCACAGGAGCAAGATCACAAAGCCGCAAAACAGCACGGCGGCCACGGTGAAACTCAGCAGGGCAGTGGCACCCCAGAGCAGCCCGAAGCTGAGACGGTGTTTTTCGACCTCAAGTTCGGTGCCCAGCAGGGCCAGTCGAACCCGCAAAAGATCGATGACCGTGCCCAAAGACCCTTGCAGTTGGCTAAACAGGCCGCCTGGGGCGGGTGCGCCTGCCACTGCGCTTAGCGTCGGCTGACCAGCAAGCCTACGACCAAGCCCACACCAGCGGCGATGCCAATGGATTTCCAGGGGTTTTCATGCACAAACTCATCGGTGGCATGGCCTGCAGCTTTAGCCTTGGCCACGGTCAACTCTTGCAGGTGAATCAATTCTGCTTTGGCCTTGTCCATGCGGTCCCGCACCCGGTCACGCAACTGGGCAGCACTCGCACTGGTTTCGTCGGCGGTCAATTTAAGCAGTTCTTCCGCATCGGCAATGCCTTGGTGCAGGTCGTTGATGAGTTTTTCTTTGCTGAGTTGCAGGGCTTCTGACATGTTGAGTACTCCTTGAAAAATAGCGGACTATGGAAGGTTCAGTTTAGTGCAGGTGGGCCTGATCGAACCATTTCTGGCCCGCCAATATCAACAGCCTCATTGAGGAATGTCAGCGTTAATCCGCAAAAAAA
>JBIJDQ010000138.1:0-6174 GCA_044344025.1 Rhodoferax sp. | reverse complement strand
AAACGACACGCCGGTCACGGCCTGTAAATGGTCAGCGGGGCGAAGAAAACCGTGGCTGATTTTGTAAACCTGTTTCAGGTTGCGCGCCATTACCACCGGTGTTTGATCAGCTTTTTGAGCGCCTGTGTTCAGGTGAGGGGCGTTCATGCGGTGGCCCCCTGTGCCAGCGATGAAACGTTGGAGATGTCCACCATGGGGGGCAGCGGGTAATGGCAGCGCACCATGCCGCTTTGCCAATCACGCAGGGGAGGTCTTTCTGTGCGGCAATGGTTGGTGGCGTAGGTGCAACGCGGGGAGAACAGGCAACCGCCCGGGCGGTCATACAGGCCGGGCACCATGCCGGGGATCGTGGCCAAGCGTGACATGCCGTCACTGCGCTCAGGCATGGCCGCCAGCAGGGCCTCGGTGTAAGGGTGTTGGGGCGACTCAAAAATGTCGTGTGCGCTGCGCTCTTCCATGATTTGGCCGGCATACATCACCGCCACGCGTTGGGCCATTTCTGACACCACACCCATGTTGTGGGTGATCAGCACCAACGCCATGTTGCGTTCTTTTTGCAGGTTGCGCAGCAGGTCAAGGATTTGTGCCTGAATGGTCACATCCAGGGCGGTGGTGGGCTCGTCGGCAATCAACAGCTTAGGGTTGCAGGCAATGGCCATGGCAATCATCACACGCTGGTTCATCCCCCCCGACATCTGGTGCGGGTAGATGCCAAGTCGGCTTTCAGGGGCGGAAATGCCCACTTGTTCCAGCAACTCAATCGAGCGCTTGCGGGCTGCCTTGGTGTCCATTCCCATATGCAGCTTGAGCGTCTCAGCCAGTTGAAAGCCCACGGTAAAGCAGGGGTTCAGGCTGGTCGTGGGGTCCTGGAAGATCATGGCCACATCTTTGCCGGTGAGCTTGGCCCGCTCACTGCTGGACAATTTGAGGAGGTCATGCCCGTCAAAGCGCAGTTTGTCAGCGGTGACGCGTCCGGGGAAAGACACCAGGCCCATCAGCGCCATCATGGTGACGCTTTTGCCCGAGCCCGATTCACCCACAATGCCCAATACCTCACCAGCCTCAAGCGAAAGCGAGACACCGTCCACCGCGTGCATCACGGCCGTCTTGGACGGAAACTGGACCGACAGATTTTCTATTTCGAGAAGAGCCATAACAATACTTCTTAACGCTTGAGTTTGGGGTCAAACGCGTCGCGCAGGCCATCACCAAGCAGGTTGAACGCCAGCACTGTGATCAAAATGGCCAGACCGGGGAAAGTCACGACCCACCAGGCACGCAGCACAAATTCGCGTGCGTCCGCCAGCATGGTGCCCCACTCGGGTGAGGGCGGTTGTGCGCCCAGGCCCAAAAAGCCCAGTGCTGCAGCGTCCAGAATAGCGGCTGAAATGCCAAGAGAGGCTTGCACGATAAGCGGTGCAGTGCAGTTGGGCAATACTTCTTTGAACATCAGGCGCAAGTGCCCGGCACCATTCATGCGTGCAGCCGTGACGTAATCACGTGACATCTCGGTAATGACCGCAGCCCGGGTGATGCGCACGTAATGGGGCAACACCACCACCGCTACCGCCAGCATGGCGTTCATCAGGCCGGGGCCCAAAATGGCCACAATCACAATGGCCAGCAACAAGCTGGGTAGGGTCAGAATGATGTCCATCAAACGCATCACCGCCACTTCAAACACACCACGGAAGTAGCCAGCGGTCAGGCCCAGAACGGTACCCAGCACCACCGACAGCGCCACCACCGCCAGGCCAATAGCCAGCGAGAGGCGAGCACCGTGAATCAGGCGCGACAAAATGTCGCGGCCAATGGCGTCGGTACCCAACCAGTGGGCACTGGAGCCGCCTGTCTGCCAAGCCGGTGGCGTTAAAAACACGCTGGGGTCGGTGTCGTTGGGTGCGTAGGGTGCGATCCAGGGGGCAAAAGCCGCCATCAACAACACCAGCAGCACAATGACCAAACCAGCAACTGCGCCCTTGTTGGTGCTGAAGTAATCCCAAAACTCGCGCAGTGGGTGTGGAGGTGCGTTATGCACGGGGGTGTCAGCAAGTGTCGTCACGTGTTGCGCCTTTTAATGCCGGATGCGGGGGTTAATGATGCCGTAGGTCACATCGACCAGCAAATTCACCACCATGACCATGCCGCCCAGTAACAACATGCCGCCTTGCAAAACTGGATAGTCACGCCGACCGATGGCCTCAATCATCCACTTGCCAACTCCTGGCCAGGAAAAAATGGTCTCGGTCAGTATGGCGCCGGTGAAAAGCACGCCAACCTGCAAGCCAATGACAGTGATCACCGGGATCAGCGCATTGCGCAGGGCATGCAGACTCACCACGCGAAAGTTGGACAAGCCCTTGGCCCGAGCGGTGCGAATGTAGTCTTCGCCCAGGACTTCCAGCATGGCAGAGCGCGTCATGCGGGCAATGACGGCCAGCGGGTTGGTGCCCAGCACGATGGTGGGCAAAATCAGGTGGGTCACGGCGGACCAGAAAGCGTCTTTGTCACCAGCCAGCCAGGTGTCAATTAGCAAGAAGCCAGTGACCGGTTCAATGAAGTACTGTACCGAGATGCGGCCTGACACCGGGGTTAAGTCCAGTTGCACTGAAAACAGCAGAATCAGCAACAGTCCCCACCAAAAAATGGGCATGGAGTAGCCAGTAAGCGACACCCCCATGACGCCGTGGTCCAAAATCGTGTTGCGCTTGACTGCGGCCAAGATGCCCGCCGGGATGCCAATGGCCAAAGCAAAAATGATGGCACACACGGCCAGTTCAATGGTGGCCGGAAACAGGGCCATGAACTCATTGAGCACGGGTTCGTGGGTGATGATGGACTTGCCCAGGTCACCTTGCAGCACCCGGCCAATGTAGATGCCGTACTGCACCATGATGGGACGGTCCAGCCCGTATTCCTTGAGCAATTGGGCGTGCCGGGTGGCATCAATGCCGCGTTCGCCGGCGAGTGTCTCGATCGGATCACCGGGCACCATGCGGATAAGGAAAAAAGCCACCAGGGTCATGCCGATGAAGGTCGGAATGATGAGGCTAAAGCGGGTAAGGAGAAAACGCAGCATTTAGAAGGTGTTTTTTTGCGATGCGCTGAATGATGCCACAAACAAAAGGCCGACTTGCGTCGGCCTTTTTAAAGGATCGCTGAAAAAATTACTTCAGGTGCTTGCCAATAAGGCCAGCCATCTCGAACATGGTGACTTGGGCCTTGCCAAAAATGGCCTTGAGCTTGGCATCGGCGTTGATCATGCGCTTGTTGATGGCGTCTTGCAGCTTGTTGGCCTTGATGTAGACCCACAATTGTTTGACCACTTCGGTACGTGGAAGGGCTGCTGCGCCAACCACCGCAGCCAGTGCGGCGCTGGGTGTCAAGGCCTTCATAAATGCGGAATTCACGGCTTTTTTGGCAGGTGCAGCTTTGGTCGCGGCTTTTTTAGCAGGTGCCGTCGCTTTAGCAGGTACAGCAGCCTTCTTGGCGGGTGCCGCAGCTTTAGCCGGTGCAGCCTTTTTGGCGGGAGCCGCAGCTTTGGCAGGTGCAGCAGCTTTCACGGCGACTTTTTTGGCCGGCGCAGCAGCTTTGGCGGGTGCCGCCTTGGTGACAGGAGCCGCTGTTTTAGCTGGCGCTTTCTTTGCAGTTGCCATGGTGGGTTGTCCTTTTCAAGTTAGGTAAATCCCCAGCACACACGGATTGGCTGGTTGGCACGAATGCTACTGGAGAAACTGCCACTTTCCAAGAGGGGCGACGCTTAATTCGCTGGAGAACGCGCTGTTTTTTGCTGTGTTTATGGCCAAATTACAATTTTTCAAAGATTACCAACCCAAGAGGACAACTTCATGACCCCAAGCCTTGCGACCTGTGACCTGTGCGACGCCCACAAAAATGACGCACCCGAGCAATTTCGGGTGCTACCGAGCCGGTTCAAAGACTACGGTTTGCGCCGCTCGTTCAGTGGTCCCGTGGTGACCATAAAGTGTTTTGAAGACAACTCGTTGGTGAAAGCCGCGGTGGATGGCATCGGCTACCTCGACACGCCTGAGGGCCGTGTGGGCCAGGTGCTGGTGGTGGATGGTGGGGGTTCCATGCGCCGTGCTTTGTTGGGTGGCAACCTGGGTGCTGCTGCCGCCAGAAACGGTTGGGCTGGCGTGGTCATTGACGGCTGCGTGCGTGACGTGGCTGAACTGGCGGCGCAGGACGTGGGCATTCGGGCCTTGGCCAGCATGCCCATGCCGACAGAGAAAAAGAACCAGGGTCAGAAAGACCTGCCGGTGCAGATTCAGGGCGTGTGGGTCAACCCCGGAGACTGGTTGTATGCCGATGCCGATGGCATGGTGGTCAGCGCCAGCCGTCTGGGTTAACCAAAAAATGGCTTAGCGGGGTGGGTTGCCGGGCGGCATGGCGGTAGCGCGTGTGGGCAACGTGGCCAACACCACACCGCCCAGGCACAGGCCAAAGGCCAACAGCTGTGTGCCGCTGAGTCTTTCGCCCAACACGCCCACGCCCACCAGTGCGGCTGAAATGGGCAGCATCACGGTGAACACGCCAGCCTGGGCGGCAGGCACTGTTTTCAGGCCGGTCATCCACAGCCACACCGTCCACACGCTGGCGGCCAAGGCATAAAACACCAGCAGCAGCCAAATGCCGGGTTTGACCGAGCCAAAATCAAAAGCCCAGGCGGCATAGAGCCCAAATGGCGTCATCAGGGCCAATCCCCACACGTTGATCAGCGCGGTGATGCGTTTAGGTGACAGGCTGCCGGTGAGTTTTTTGCCAATCACGGCATAAGCGGCCTCACACACCACAGCCCCAAACACCAGCAGATTGCCCAGCCAGGTTGATTTATGAGTCAAATTAGCCTCTAGTGCTTGTGCAGTATGCGCAGATAGCTCTGGTTTTGATAGTGAGAAAAGCGCAATGCCGGTCGCTGCCAAACCAATCGCCAACCAGACCCGGCGCCCGATGCGCTCGCCCAGAAACAGCCAGCTCAGCAGCGCCACCACCGTGGGAATAGCGGCCATGATGACCCCGGCAGACACCGCCGTGGTCAGGCTTACGCCAAACAGCATGCACACGGTGAACAAAAAGTTCCCCAAAAAAGACTCCAGAAAAATCAGCCGTTTGGTGGCCGGGTTCATTGGGGCTTCATTTGCGGGCTTGCGCAACCAGTGGGGCATGGCCAGGGCGCCAATGCCAAAACGCAGCCAGGCCAGCAAAAACACTGGCAAGGCTGCCACCAGCGGCTTGCTCAAGGCCACATAGCTTCCCACCAGCGCCATGCTCAATGCCAACAGGGAATAGGCCAGCCAGCGGGGTGGGGCGTGGGTGTCAGGGGTGGCTAAAGGGTTCACGGTGGCTGGCTGAAAGTGGGGCAGGGCCTGCATCATGCCTCAAGCCAGGGGCAATTGGCTCTCACGTCTAGCGCCAAACTGGCGCGTTTGGTGAGGTGGGGCGGCGTTACCATGTTGTCTCGACTTTTGGGAAAGTGATGCCAGCATGACGATCGGACAATTTGCCTATGCCAACAACACCAACCGGTTTTTGGGTGCACCTGAGTTGGCGCGGCAGCCGTTTGCCGTGGTGGGTGTGCCGTTTGATGGCGCGGTAACCAACCGCCCAGGCGCCCGCTTTGGCCCGCAGGAGATTCGCCGTGCCAGCCTGATGCTGTGTGACGGCATTCACCCGCTGTTCAACGTCACGCCCCTGGGGGTGCTGGGCGATGCCTATGACATGCGGCTGCCCAACGCCTCACCCCTGTCTGAAGTGCGTGCCGCCATTCAAGCCCAATCCAGCCAACTGATGGCGCAGCACCACTGTGTGTTTTTGGGCGGTGACCATTCGGTGACGCTGCCCCTGCTGCGTGCCGCCCATGCCCAATACGGTGAGCTGGCATTGGTGCACTTTGACGCCCATTGCGACACCTGGACCGACCATTTTGGCGAGCCCTCCGGCCATGGCACCTGGACCTATGAAGCCATTGCAGAGGGCCTGGTGAGCCCGCAGCACACGGTGCAGATTGGCTTGCGTTCCAGCGGCGAACGCGCTGCCCGCGACTACGTGCAGGATCAGGGTGGTCTGATTTTTACCGCGCGGCAGTTGCGCGGGCTTGATGGTGCGGGCTTGCTGCCAGTCATCTCACAAATTGTTCAACGCCTGCAAGGGCGA
>JBIJDQ010000137.1:0-6265 GCA_044344025.1 Rhodoferax sp. | reverse complement strand
GCTGGTGATTGTGGCCGCTGAGATGCTGACCGGTGGCGTGGGCATTGGCTTCTGGGTGTGGGACGAGTGGAACAACCTGAATGTCAAGAACATCATCATTGCCATCTTTGTGATTGGCATCGTCGGACTGATTCTGGAATACGCCCTGATCAAGATTGCCACAGCCTTCACGTTTGAAGAAGTCAAGAGCTAAGGAGCCCAGTATGCACGCCAACCAAACCACAAAGTTCATTGACATCGTCAACGTTGAACAAACCTTCATAACCAAAAAGAACCCGTTTTGCGCCTTAAGGGACATCAACCTGACGGTGGCAAGGGGTGAATTTGTCGCACTCATCGGCCACTCGGGCTGCGGCAAGTCCACCTTGCTCAACCTGATTGCCGGCTTGACCGTGCCCACCCAGGGCCACCTGCTGTGTGACAACCGTGAAATCGCCGGGCCGGGCCCAGACCGTGCTGTGGTGTTCCAAAACCACTCGCTGCTGCCCTGGCTGACTTGTTTTGAAAATGTGTACCTGGGTGTAGAGCGCGTGTTTGGTGCCGCCAACAAATCCACTGGTGCACCGTCTGAGAACAAGGCCCAGTTGACCGAGCGCACCCACGCCGCGCTGGCGCTGGTGGGCTTGACCCCGGCGACACAAAAACGCCCGGGCGAAATATCCGGCGGCATGAAGCAGCGTGTGGGCATTGCCCGCGCCCTGGCCATGGAGCCCAAAGTGCTGTTGATGGACGAACCCTTTGGTGCACTCGACGCCCTGACCCGGGCCAAGCTGCAAGACGAGTTGCTCGACATCGTGGCCCGCACCCACAGCACGGTGGTGATGGTGACGCACGACGTGGACGAAGCCGTGCTGCTCTCTGACAAGATTGTGATGCTGACCAATGGCCCGAGTGCCACGATTGGCGAGGTGTTATCTGTCGACCTGCCGCGCCCACGCAGCCGGGTGCAACTGGCTGACAGCGCGCAGTACCTGGCTTATCGCAAAGCCGTGATTGACTTTTTGTACACCCGGCAAGCTCATGTAGAAAAGGCCGCCTGACATGGACATGCGCGTTAAACCCAAACTTGTGATGGTCGGCAACGGCATGGCCGGGGTTCGCACGCTGGAGGAGTTGCTGAAAATCGCCCCGGACCTGTACGACATCACGGTATTCGGTGCTGAACCGCACCCCAACTACAACCGTATTTTGTTGTCACCAGTGCTGGCCGGAGAACAGACCTTGGATGAGATTGTGCTCAACGACTGGTCGTGGTACACCGACAACCACGTCACACTGCACGCAGGTTGGCGCGTCACCTCGGTAGACCGCGCTCGCCGCCTGGTACATGCCCAAAACGCCGCCGGTGAAACCCTCAGCGCCGAGTACGACCGCCTGCTGCTGTGCACCGGCTCGATTCCGTTCATGCTGCCTGTTCCTGGCAAAGATTTGAACGGCGTGATTGCCTACCGCGACATTGCCGACACCAACGCCATGATCGAAGCCGCCACCCAGTACAAAAACGCGGTGGTGATTGGTGGCGGCCTGCTTGGCTTGGAGGCTGCCAACGGCCTGATGCTGCGCGGTATGACGGTGAGTGTGGTGCATGTGATGCCCACACTGATGGAGCGCCAGCTTGACGTGGTGGCGGGCAAGCTGCTGCAAAAATCGCTGGAAGAACGCGGCCTGACCTTTCTGATGGGTGCCCAAACCCAGGAACTGGTCGGTGGCCCCGATGGCCGTGTGACGGCGATCAAATTCAAGGACGGCACCGAAACCCCAGCCGATCTGGTGGTTATGGCGGTGGGCATTCGCCCCAACACAGAGCTTGCCCAAGCCATGCGCCTGCATTGCGACAAGGGCATTGTCGTCAACGACACGCTGCAAACCACCACCGATGCGCGCATTTACAGCGTGGGTGAATGCGCTGCCCACCGAGGCACTGCTTACGGTCTGGTGGCCCCCTTGTTTGAGCAGGCCAAGGTGGCAGCCAACCACCTGGCGCAGTTTGGCATTGGGCGCTATGTGGGCTCACTGACCTCGACCAAGCTCAAGGTCACTGGCATTGACCTTTTTTCAGCCGGCAACTTTGCCGGTGGTGAGGGCACTGAAGAAATCATCATGAGCGACCCCAAAGGCGGGGTTTACAAAAAGCTGGTGCTCAAAGACGACAAACTGGTGGGTGCCTGCCTGTATGGCGACACGGTGGATGGCAGCTGGTACTTCAAGCTGCTGCGTGACGGCCGCCCAAGTGCCGACATCCGCGACAAGCTGATGTTTGGTGAGAGCAACATTGGCGACGTCGGTCACCAGGGCCAAAGCAAAGCTGCGGCCATGGCCGACACCGATGAGGTGTGTGGCTGCAATGGGGTGACCAAGGGCACCATCTGCAAGGTCATTAAAGAAAAAGGCCTGTTTACCCTGGATGAGGTGCGCAAACACACCAAGGCCAGCGCGTCATGTGGGTCGTGCACCGGACTGGTCGAACAGCTGCTGATGTTCACCGCGGGTGGCGACTATTCTGCAACACCCAAAACCAAAGCCATGTGTGCCTGCACCGACCACGGGCACCAGGCCGTGCGGGAGGCTATTCGGACCCACAAGCTGCTGAAAATTGCTGACGTGTTTGCCTTTATGGACTGGAAAACGCCCAACGGTTGTGCGTCTTGCCGCCCGGCGGTGAACTATTACCTGATCAGCACCTGGCCCAAACTGGCCAAAGACGACCCGCAAAGCCGCTTCATCAACGAGCGTTCTCACGCCAACATCCAGAAAGACGGCACCTACAGCGTGATTCCACGCATGTGGGGTGGTGAGACCACCGCCGACGAGTTGCGCCGTATTGCCGACGCAGTGGACAAGTACAAGATTCCGACCGTCAAGGTCACCGGTGGCCAGCGCATTGACTTGCTGGGCGTCAAAAAAGAAGACCTGGTCAACGTCTGGAAAGACATCGGCATGCCTTCGGGCCACGCCTACGCCAAAGCTTTGCGCACGGTAAAAACCTGTGTGGGCAGTGAATGGTGCCGCATGGGTACCCAGGACAGCACCCAAATGGGCAAAGACCTTGAGCGTGCCATGTGGCGCATGTACGCGCCGCACAAGGTCAAATTCGCGGTGAGTGGCTGTCCGCGCAACTGTGCCGAGGCGGGCATCAAGGACGTGGGCATCATTGGTGTGGACAGCGGCTGGGAGATGTATGTCGCCGGCAACGGTGGCATCAAGACCGAGGTGGCCCACTTTCTGGTCAAGGTGAAAACCGCCGCCGAGGTGCTGGAGTACACCGGTGCGTTTTGCGAGCTCTACCGCACAGAGGGCTGGTACTTGGAGCGCACCGTGCATTACGTCAATCGGGTTGGCCTCGATTACGTCAAGAAGAAGATTGTGGAGGACCACGCAGGTCGCAAGGCCCTGTGGGAAAACCTGCAATTTGCCCTGGATGGTGAGCCGGACCCGTGGTTTGAGTTCGACAAGGCATCCGTCGACACGCGTCAATTTGAAGCACTAAACACCTGACAACGCACTGATCTGCGTCAAGCCCCTCAACACGCCCGGCACAAATCTGTGAATTTCTTCAACTGCCCCATTTTTAAAAAACGCGCTGAACAAGACACTTGCGGTTTTTTGAAGAGGTTCGCATGACAACAAACACACTCAACCGCAGAAATTTCGTGCTGGCATCTGCCTTGCTGGGCTTGCCTTTTTTGTCGGCACACGCCCAGGTCATTGACCTGAGTGATGCCATCAACAAGGCCGGGCGTCAGCGCATGCTGAGCCAGCGCATGGGCAAAGCCTGGTTGGCTCTGGTGCATGGTATTGAGACAAGTAGCGCACGCCAAGTGCTGGACAAGTCCATGGCCTTGTTTGACCGACAACTGGTGGAGTTAAAAGCCTTCGCCCCCACGCCCGACATCAAGGCCACCTACTCGCAGCTCGACGCGGTCTGGGGCGAGTACAAGGCCACGCTGGTGGGCACGGCACCGAGCAAAGCCGCAGCGCCCTTGCTGCTGGCGCAAGATGCCAAAGTGCTGGCTCTTGCCCACCAGGGCACGGCGCAATACGAGGCGGCACTGGGTAAACCATTGGGCAAACTGGTCAATGTGGCGGGCCGCCAGCGCATGTTAAGCCAGCGCATGGCCAAGTTTTACCTGGCGGCACGCCTGCCGGTAGAGGCTACGGTTGCCACCACCGAAATTAACAAGGCCAGAACCGAATTTGTCAGCGCCATGGGCTTGTTGCGTGACGCACCAGAAGCCACGGCACGGATCAAAGACACCTTGCTGCTGGCCGAGGGGCAATGGGTGTTTTTTGACTCAGCCCTGCAAAAGATGCAGACCGGTGGCGCAGGCCAGAAACCCCTCACCGAGGTGTATGTGACCAGTGAAAACCTACTGAGCCTGATGGACAGCGTCACTGGCATGTATTCCGCCATCAAAACCTGATTTTTATAGCAAAAAGAGCTTCTAGTGCTTGTCCATCATGCATCAGTAGCTATTAAAGGAATAGCAAAATGACGACTTGGACCCATGTTTGCCGCGTTGATGACATTCCTGTTTTGGGCTCGCGCCGGGTGGCGCGCCCCCAAGGGCTGGATGTGGCGGTGTTTCGCAATGACAAAGACGAGGTGTTTGCCCTGCTCGACCGTTGTCCGCACAAAGGCGGCCCCTTGAGCCAGGGCATAGTGTTTGGCACCAGCGTGGCCTGCCCCTTGCACAACTGGACCATTGGCCTGTGCACTGGCCAGGCCGCTGCACCCGACGAAGGCTGCACACCCAAATTTGCTGTCAAGGTTGAAGATGGCCAGGTGTTTCTGGACAGCGTAGCGTTGGCCAACCAGGCCACTGACCTGACCCGCCCGGTGGCAGGTCCGGCCCGACACACGGCTTGCGCTTAAGCGTCAGGGTGCAGCGATGGCCACGACCGAGACCAAATCCACCTGCCCTTACTGCGGTGTGGGCTGTGGTGTGATCATTGAGTCAAGCGGCACACAAATCGACGGCGTGCGCGGCGACCCGGACCACCCGGCCAACTTTGGCAGGTTATGCACCAAAGGGGCCACCCTGCACCTGACCGCCAGCAGCGCGGTTACCCAACAAACCCGTTTGCTGCAGCCCACGCAACGCCTGCAGCGCGGCGAGGCACCGCAACCCTTAACCTGGGGCCTGGCCCTGGACCTGGCGGCCCAGCGTTTTGCCAGCATCATTGGCCAAAATGGGCCGGATTCAGTGGGTTTTTATTTGTCAGGCCAGTTGCTGACCGAAGACTATTACGTCTTCAACAAACTCGCCAAGGGCTTGATTGGCACCAACAACGTGGACAGCAATTCGCGCCTGTGCATGAGCAGCGCGGTGGCGGGCTACAAACAAACGCTGGGCATGGACGCGCCGCCCAACTGTTATGACGATGTCAAATCAGCGGGCACGATTTTTATTGCGGGCTCCAACACCGCGTTTGCCCACCCTATTCTGTACCGGCGCATTGAAGATGCCCGCCAGGCCAACCCGGCCTTGAAAATCATCGTGGCCGACCCGCGCCGCACCGATACAGCCACCCATGCCGACCTGTATTTACCCCTATTGCCCGGCACCGATGTGATGCTGTTCAACGGCATGTTGCACATCATGCTGTGGGAGGGCTGGCTGGACATGGCCTATGTGGCCGCCCACACCAGTGGGTTCGAGGCACTCAAAGCCACGGTGCGTGACTGCACCCCCGAGCTGGTGGCGCAAATT
Source organism: Rhodoferax sp. (assembly GCA_044344025.1). Lineage (GTDB taxonomy): Bacteria > Pseudomonadota > Gammaproteobacteria > Burkholderiales > Burkholderiaceae_C > Rhodoferax. Next base: position 554 of record JBIJDQ010000137.1, on the reverse strand, counting down.
TGTGGCATCAGCAAAGAAGCCCTGTTGCAAGCCACCCGCTTGTTTGCAGGCATTGCACCGAATAGCGGGGCCGCACGCACGCCCACACTGAGCCTGTATTGCCAGGGGCTGAACCAGTCCAGCAGTGGCACGGCCAAAAATACTGCCCTGATCAACCTGCACCTGGCCACCGGACAAATTGGCAAGCCTGGTGCCGGACCGTTTTCACTGACCGGCCAACCCAACGCCATGGGCGGACGCGAAGTGGGCGGCATGGCCAACCTGATGTCTGGCCACCGTGACTTAAGCAACCCGGTGCATCGTGCCGAAGTGGCAGTGTTGTGGGGCGTGCAAGACGTGCCAGAGAAGCCCGGCAAGACGGCGGTTGAGATGTTTCAGGCCGCCGCCGACGGTGAAATCAAGGCCTTGTGGATCGCCTGCACCAACCCGGCACAAAGCATGCCCGACCAGGCCACGGTGCGCCGGGCGCTGCAACGCGCCGAATTTGTGGTGGTGCAGGAAGCCTTTGCCACCACCGCCACCTGCCGTTACGCCGACTTGCTGCTGCCTGCCAC
>JBIJDQ010000136.1:0-6281 GCA_044344025.1 Rhodoferax sp. | reverse complement strand
CGGCTGCCGGTCATTACGTGGAAGTGCAAGGCACTGCCGAGGGCGCGGCCTTTACCCGACCCGAGATGGATGCCCTCCTGGCGCTGGCCGACAAGGGCATTCGTGAGCTGATTGAGTTGCAGCAGTTGAAACTATAAAATAGATAGCTACTAACGCTTTCTGCATAAGCGCTACAGGCTTATTTGCCGAATTTTTTTGATTCTCATGGGTTTGAGGCATGCCCGCCAAGCAGGCGGGCATCTTCTTAACGCCTGAACTTGCCGTCGGCGGTGATGATCGACAAGTCGGCAAAATCCAGCCCGGTGTGGTCGGCTTTATCAAAACTGACTTCCAGGCCGCCGATGTCGTATTTGAAATTTTCAAGACTGGCTAGCAGCTTTTCTCGTGTGGGTTTGGCACCGCTGCGGCGCAGGGCCTCGGTCAGCACTTTGGCAGTGGCGTAACCTTCCAGCATGGCTGGGCTGACCATGTCAATGCCCTTCGCTTTGGCCAGTTGGCTGGCCTCTTTGACCAGAGCGAAATTGAAGCTTTGCGGAAACACCTGGGTCACGATGACACCGCGCCCCTGATCCCCCAGTAATTTGACAAAGCCTTCCGAAGCGTTATTGGACAAGGTGATGAACTGGGCACCACTGCCCGCTTTTTTGATTTGTTTGATGCCCTCCACCACGGCGGTCCCCGAGCCAATAACCATCACCGCCTGCGCGTCAGACTTCACCACCAGCGGGGCAATGGCCGAAAAATCGGGCTTGCTGCGGTCAAACTTGGCAATGGTCACTGCTTTGAGCTTGCTGTTGGCCAAGCCTTTTTGGGCGCCTTCAAGGCCGTCAGCGCCAAACGAGTCGTCCACATGGACCAAGGCAATGCGACTGGTGCCAATGGAGGCCAGGTGGCTGATGGCCTTTTCGGCCTCACGCTGGTAGGTGGCCCGCACGTTGAACACATGGGGGTCAACTGGCTGATGAAACGCCATGGCTCCGGTGGAGGGGCCAATCAATGGCACACCGTGTTGCTTGAGCAGTGGCAAGATGCCCTGGGTGTGCGGCGTGCCACGCGTCATGAACAAGGCCAGCACCTTGCGTTCTTCAATCAGGGTTTTGGCATTGGTCAGGGTCAGTTGGGTGTCAAACTTGTCGTCCAGTGTGATGACTTCAACCTTTTCGCCATTCACGCCACCTTTGGCATTGACCGCATCAAGGTGCAAATTGGCTCCCAGCATCGACTCTTTCACCGTGGCCGCCACTGCACCGGTGACCCCCACGGTTTGCCCCACCAACCACTGAGCCCGGACCACTGTGCTACCAGAGACCAGTACCAAAAAAGCGACCAACGCGTGAGTCAATGTCATGGAGTTCTCCTGTTGTCTTTTCAGTCTAGCACCCGCCGCCATGGCCTGCCTGTGCCTATGTCCCTTGGCTCGGGTGCATTGCGCCTCAGTCCCTAGAATCTACCGCCTCACCACACGGGAAGCCAAGCATGTCACAGGGAAACATCCGCATTCGCGGTGCGCGTCAACACAACCTCAAGAACCTGGACCTCGACATTCGCACCGGTGAGTTGACAGTGGTCACCGGACCCAGCGGGTCGGGTAAATCCAGTCTGGTGTTTGACACCCTGTTTGCCGAAGGCCAGCGTCGTTACGTGGAAACCTTCAGCGCCTATGCGCGCCAGTTTCTGGACCGCATGGACAAGCCCGCTGTGGACAAGGTGGAAGGGGTGCCACCCGCCATTGCCATAGACCAGACTAACCCGGTGCGTTCCAGCCGCTCCACCGTGGGCACCATGACGGAGCTGAATGACCACTTGAAGCTGTTGTTTGCCCGCGCCGGCTCCCTGTTTGACCAGGATACGGCGCAGCCTGTGCGCCACGACACCCCCGAGACGATTTACGCCGACATTCAGGCGCGTGCGACTGCCGCCGCCATGGCCGGCACCCTGGACCAGGTGACAAGTGCCGACGATGTGCGCCTGGCCATCACCTTCCCGGTGGAGTTGCCCGCCAGCGCGACGCCTGAGGAAATTGCGCAATGGCTGTCAGTGAGTGGTTTCACCAAGGTGCAAGGTGAGCGTGACATCGATTTGGGGTCGACCCCCGATTTGGCCAACAGCAGCGCCAAAAAGCCAAAAATGTCCGCCAAATCGGGCGCTGACGCCAAAGCAGCGGTCTCTATCCTTGCCTCAAAGCGCAAGGTGCTCGACGTGGTGGCCGACCGCTTCAAACTTGGCAGTGCCGAGCGCGCCCGTGTGCTGGAGGCGATCGAGGTCGCGCTCAAGCACGGCAGCGGTCGCCTCAGTGTTTATGTGCTTAATCCGCCTGCAGTGCTTATGGATAAGGCACTATCTGCTACTGAATTTATAGAAATATGGCGTTTTTCCACCGGCCTGCATTGCCCTGAGAGCAATCAGCGCTACACCGACCCGATTGCATCGGCGTTTTCGTTCAACTCGGCGGTGGGTGCTTGTGACACCTGCCGGGGTTTTGGGCGGGTGATTGGCGTGGACTACGGCCTGGTGATTCCCAACGACAAGCTGACCTTGCGCGCGGGTGCCATCAAGCCGATCCAGACCCCGGCCTGGCAAGAGGCACAAGACGACTTGATGCGCCATGCCGAGGCTGCTGGCATTCCGCGTGACACCCCGTGGAACAAACTCACGCCTGAGCAGCAGCACTGGGTCATTCACGGCTCTCCCAACTGGAACGGCAAGTGGAACCAGCATTGGTTTGGCATCAAGCGCTTTTTTGAGTACCTGGAAACCAAGTCCTACAAGATGCATATCCGGGTGCTGCTGTCCAAGTACCGCAGCTACACGCCGTGCCCAGACTGTGGTGGCGCGCGCCTGAAAACCGAGAGTTTGTTGTGGCGCATGGGCAGCAAAGCCGATGCCGATGGGGTGCTTGAGCCTGCCAAACGCTTCATGCCACAGGGCGTGAAGTGGTCTCGCACCCAGCTCGAAGCCCTGCCAGGCCTGTGTCTGCATGATTTGATGCAGTTGCCCATGGACAAACTGCGGCGTTTTTTTGACGCCCTTGGTGTGGTGAACAGCGGGGCTTCTGAGGCTGACCGAAAGACCCTCAGGCTGTTGTTGGACGAGATCAGTACCCGCCTCAAATACCTGTGCGAAGTGGGCATTGGGTACCTGACGCTTGACCGCCAAAGCCGCACCTTGAGCGGCGGTGAGGTGCAGCGCATTAACCTCACCACGGCCTTGGGCACCTCGCTGGTCAACACCCTGTTTGTGCTGGACGAACCGAGCATTGGCCTGCACCCGCGCGACATGCACCGCATCATTGTGGCCATGCAGCGCCTGCGCGACGCGGGCAACACCCTGGTGGTGGTCGAGCATGACCCGGCGGTGATGCTGGCCGCTGACCGCATGATCGACATGGGTCCCGGCCCGGGTGAGCGGGGCGGGCAAATTGTGTTTGACGGCTCAACGGCGGACCTGCGCAACGCCGACACCCTGACCGGGGCCTACCTGGGGGGGCGCAAGACCGTGGGCATGGGCTTCAAACAGCTGGTTTCCAGCAGTACTCCGCGCTTGATTCTGGAAGGCGCTTGTGACCACAATCTGAAAAACGTGTCGGTTGAAATACCCCTGCAGCGTCTGGTTTGCATCACCGGCGTAAGTGGTTCGGGCAAATCGACCCTGATTCAGGACACGCTGGCCCCGGCTTTGTTGCGCCATTTTGGCAAGGCGACCGAGACACCTGGCGTATTTGAGCGCCTGCTGGGCGTCGAGCGCTTGAGCGACGTGGTGTTTGTGGACCAATCCCCGATTGGCAAGACCGCACGCTCCAACCCGGCCAGCTACGTGGGGGCCTGGGATGCGATTCGCGAAATATTTGCCACTGCACCGCTGTCGCGCCAACGGGGTTACACGGCCAGCAAATTCAGCTTCAACAGCGGCGATGGCCGCTGCCCGACCTGCGGCGGCTCAGGTTTTGAGCACGTGGAAATGCAGTTTTTGAGCGACGTGTACCTGCGTTGCCCAGACTGCGATGGCAAACGGTACCGCCCCGAAATCCTGGAGATCACGATCGAGCGTCGCAACACACACCTCAGCGTTGCAGGGGTATTGGACCTCACCGTCAGCGAAGCTGCCCAACTGTTCAAAGATGATCGCGATGTCATCCGCGCCCTGCAACCCATCATGGACGTGGGCCTGGATTACGTCAAACTGGGCCAACCCGTGCCCACCTTGAGTGGTGGCGAGGCACAACGCCTGAAACTGGCCGGTTTCCTGTCCGATGCGGCCAAAAGCAGTGCCGCCAGCCGTCAGGCTTTGGCGCGCAAAGGTGTGCTGTTCATGTTCGATGAGCCCACCACCGGCCTGCACTTTGACGACATTGCCAAACTCATGCGGGCGCTGCGCAAGCTACAAGATGCCGGGCATTCCTTGCTGGTGATTGAGCACAATCTGGACGTGATCCGCGCCGCTGACTGGTTGATCGACCTCGGTCCCGAAGGCGGCGAGGCGGGTGGTGAGGTGGTGGCCTACGGCACGCCTGAGGACGTGATGCTGCACGCCACCTCACACACCGGTCAGGCGCTGCGCGACTACGCGGCCCAAATGGGCGTGGTGCATCAGGTGCAGGACTTTTCAGCGGGTTTGATGGTGCATAAAACGCTATTGAATACAGATCTAGATAGGTCCACGCGACAAGCACTAGAAGCCAAAAATGTTATTGAAATCATCAACGCACGTGAACATAACCTGAAATCCTTGAGTGTCAACATTCCACGTGGCAAATTCAACGTGGTCACCGGGGTGTCGGGCTCGGGCAAGTCCACGCTGGCGTTTGATATTTTGTTCAACGAGGGTCAGCGGCGTTACCTGGAAAGTTTGAATGCCTATGCCCGCAGCATCGTGCAACCTGCCGGGCGGCCCGAAGTGGACGCGGTCTACGGCATTCCGCCCACGGTAGCGATTGAGCAGCGCTTGAGCCGGGGCGGGCGCAAGTCCACCGTGGGCACCACCACCGAGGTCTGGCACTTTTTGCGGCTGCTGTTTGTCAAGCTCGGCACCCAGCATTGCATCCATGACGGCACACCGGTGGCACCACAAACGCCTGAGCGCATTGCCGCCCAGCTGTTGAGAGACTTTCGTGGCCAACACATTGGTCTGCTCAGCCCCTTGGTGATGAACCGCAAGGGGGTTTACACCGAGCTGGCTGAGTGGGCGCGCCCGCGTGGTTTCACGCACCTGCGGGTCGATGGCAACTTTTTGCCGACCACCGCTTTTCCACGCCTGGACCGCTTCAAGGAACACACCATTGAGCTACCGGTGTTTAGCTTGGACGTGTTGCCTGAAAATGAATCACAGCTGCGTGCCGCACTGGCAACCGCTTTGCAACACGGCAAGGGGGTGGTGCACGTGCTGAGCAGTTTGGCTGGCTTGAGTGAGGCCATGCAGGCGGGTGATCCCACGGTAGGCATTGGGCGTTTAAGTGTGTTTTCCACCCTGCGGGCTTGCCCGGTGTGCAGCACCAGTTACGCCGAGCTGGACCCGCGCCTTTTTTCATACAACAGCAAACATGGCTGGTGTCCGGACTGCGTGGGTACCGGGGTCAAACTCACCCGCGAGCAGCGCAAGGTGTTTGACGATTCGGTTAAGGACGAGGACAACAAGGGTCGTGAGCAGACTTTTGCCGAGGCCGATGTGGAAGATTTGGTGGATGCTGCGTGTCCCACCTGTCAGGGTACGCGCCTGAATGCCACGGCGCGGGCAGTGCGGCTCAAATTGGGGGCGGATAACCATGTTGCGTTAACCCGCAGCGCACGCGGGGTGTCTGACTCCGCAAATGTCCCCCGGCTCGGGCTTCGCCCGAACCTCCTCCTTGATTTTGCTACGTCAGACACCCCACGGGCGCTGCTAGACGCTGCTGGGCTCAAAGATTCCGATTCGGGCTCAAGCGGTGCGCAAGGGCTCAAATTGGGGTCGGATCCCAATTCGGGCTCAAGCTCTGGGCAAGAATCTGGACGTGTCACCGAATTGGGCTCTGACCCCAATTTCCCCGCCATCACTGACCTGGCACGCCTGAGCGTCACGGACTTGCGCTCCTGGGTGCAGACCTTGCAGTCGGATGCACAGTTGAGCGCGCGCGAGGCGGGTATTGCCCGTGACCTGATCCCCGAGATCAAAGGCCGTCTGGAGTTTTTGGAGCAAGTCGGCTTGGGTTACCTGACGCTGGACCGGGGCGCTCCCACCTTGAGTGGTGGTGAGGCGCAGCGCATTCGCTTGGCCGCGCAGCTGGGCAGCAATTTGCAAGGCGTGTGTTA
>JBIJDQ010000135.1:0-6289 GCA_044344025.1 Rhodoferax sp. | reverse complement strand
AGCTATAAAAATAATAGCTACACATCCAGCTCGACCGAATCACCATGCAACTCCATCAACTCGCGACGGGCACCGGCTTCACCCTTGCCCATCAGCTTGGTCATGAGCGCTGCGGTTTGCAGCGTGCCAAGCGCACCCAAATGCACTGGCAACAAGCGGCGCGTGTCGGGGTTTAGGGTGGTGTCCCACAATTGGGTGGCGTTCATCTCACCCAGGCCTTTGAAGCGGCTGATGCTCCAGGCTCCTTCACGCACACCCTCTTTGCGCAGCTTGTCCAAAATAGCGGCCAGCTCACCGGCATCGAGCGCATAAGCTTTTGAGGCTGGCTTTTTGCCCCGGGCCGGGGCATCCACCCTAAACAGCGGCGGGCGCGCCACAAACACATGACCGGTGTCGATCAGCTTGGGGAAATGTTTAAAAAACAGCGTCAACAGCAACACCTGAATGTGTGAGCCGTCCACGTCCGCATCGCTCAAGATACAAATCTTGCCGTAACGCAGGCCACTCAAGTCGGGGGAATCGTTTGCGCCATGCGGGTCCACCCCAATGGCTACTGAGATATCGTGAATCTCGTTGTTGGCAAACAGGCGGTCACGCTCGACCTCCCAGGTGTTAAGCACCTTGCCACGCAACGGCAAAATGGCCTGGCTTTCCTTGTTGCGACCCATCTTGGCACTGCCACCGGCCGAGTCGCCTTCAACCAGAAACACCTCGTTCTCAAGAATGTCACGGCTCTCGCAGTCGGTTAGCTTGCCGGGCAACACCGCCACGCCAGAGCCTTTGCGCTTTTCAACCTTTTGACCGGCTTTTTGGCGTGACTGCGCTGCCTTGATGGCGATCTCGGCCAGCTTTTTGCCGTACTCCACGTTCTGATTCAGCCACAGCTCAAGCGCAGGGCGCACAAAGCCAGACACCAGCCGTACTGCGTCACGCGAGTTCAGGCGCTCCTTGATCTGGCCCTGAAACTGCGGGTCAAGCACCTTGGTCGACAGCACATAACTGGCCCGGGCAAACACGTCGTCAGGCAGCAGCTTGACCCCCTTGGGCAGCAGTGAATGCAGCTCAACAAAACTCTTTACGGCGGTGTACAAACCGTCACGCAAGCCAGACTCGTGGGTGCCACCGGCGCTGGTGGGAATCAGGTTGACGTAGCTCTCACGCACCGGCTGGCCGTCTTCGGTAAAGGCCACACACCAGGCCGCGCCTTCACCCTCGGCAAAACTGTCGCTTTGGGCATCGGCAAAGCCGTCGCCTTCAAACAGCGGAATCACGGGTTCGCCGGGCAAGGTTTGCGTCAAATAGTCGCGCAGGCCGCCTTTAAATACCCAGGTTTGGGCTTCTTTGGTTTTTTCTTGGACCAGCGTCACGGTGACTCCAGGCATCAGCACCGCTTTGCTGCGCAGCAAGTGGGCCAGTTGCGCCATGGGCAACACCAGCGTCTCAAAATACTTGCCATCGGGCCAGACCCTAACCGCCGTACCCGAGCGCCGCTCACCGTCACCGGCCGGGCGAACCGTCAGAGGCTCTATCACATCACCCCCGGCAAACACCAGGCGCGCCACCTGGCCCTCGCGGTAAGTGGTGGCCTCCAGACGCAGTGCCAGCGCGTTGGTCACACTCACACCCACACCGTGCAGGCCGCCCGAGAAGCTGTAGGCACCACCTTTGCCCTTGTCAAACTTGCCACCGGCGTGCAATTGGGTAAACACCAGTTCAATCACCGGTGCGTGTTCGGTGGGGTGCATGCCAAACGGAATGCCCCGGCCGTCGTCCTCGATGCTGACCGAGCCATCGGCGTGAACCGTCACCTTGATCTTTTTGCCATGCCCTGCCAGTGCTTCGTCGGCGGCGTTGTCCAGCACCTCCTGGATGACGTGCATGGGGTTGTCGGTGCGGGTGTACATGCCCGGGCGCTGCTTGACGGGCTCCAGCCCTTTCAGGACGCGGATCGAGCCTTCGGAGTATTCGGTGTTGGGTTTGGTGGCCATAGGCGCGCATTGTAATCATCTGAGCTGAAAAAGCTGGATATAAAAACAGTTTTTACTGCCGTGTCGGGGCTAAACTGTAGCAACCATTTTCCAAGGGCCAAGCGGCCAGACAGCAAAGGTTTCCATGACCACAGACCACCCCCAGGACGCGGCTGCACCCGAGGCTTTCCCGGCCACCGCCGGCCTGCTGACAGCGCAGCCATCCCTTGAACCCGCCCTGCTGCCCGCCCCGGCGGTGCCGTTTCCGATTGTGGGCATTGGCGCCTCGGCCGGTGGGCTGGCGGCCATTCAGGCGTTTTTTTCCGGCATGCCTGCCAATGTGGAACCCAACATGGCCTTTGTGCTGGTGCAGCACCTGGACCCCAACCACAAAAGCATCCTGACCGAGCTGATCTCCCGGCGCACCCGCATGCAGGTGTTTGAGGTGGTAGACGGCGTGATGGTGCAGATGAACTGCGTCTACATCATTCCGCCCAACCGCAACATGGCATTTTTTAACGGCTCGTTGCAGTTGCTGGAGCCCACCGAGCCCCGTGGGCACCGCCTGCCGATAGATTTTTTATTTCGCTCACTGGCCGCTGACCAACACGAGCGCGCCATTGGCATCGTGCTCTCAGGCACCGGCAGTGATGGCACGCTGGGTGTGCGCGCCATCAAGGACGAGGGTGGGTTGGTGATGGTGCAAACCCCCGAGACCTGCGAATTTGACGGCATGCCACGCAGTGCACTGGCCACCAGCGTGGTGGACTACAACTTGCCCCCGGCCGACATGCCCGCACAACTCATGGCCTACGTGGCGCATGCCTTCGGCCGGGCCAGGCCAGCCAGCATCGTTTTGGTGCCATCCACTGAAAACGCCCTTAAAAAAATATTTGTCATGCTGCGCACCCACACCGGGCACGACTTTTCGCAGTACAAAGTCAACACCATCTTCCGCCGCATTGAGCGCCGCCTGGCGGTGCACCAAATTGACAGCTTGGACAATTATGTGAAATTTTTGCAGCAAAACAGCGCCGAAGTAAAAGCCCTGTTTGGCGACATGCTGATTGGTGTAACCAACTTTTTTCGCGACCCCGAGGCCTTTGCAGCACTTGAATCACAGGTCATACCTAAGCTTTTTGAGGGCAAGCGCGCCGGGGCCAGTGTGCGCGTGTGGTGCACGGGGTGCTCCACCGGGGAAGAAGCCTATTCATTCGCCATTCTGTTGCAAGAGCAGCTGGACGTGCTCAAAGCCAGCTTCAAGGTGCAGGTGTTTGCCACCGACATTGACAGCCGCGCCATTGCCGTGGCCCGCTTGGGCGTTTACCCGGCCAGCATTGCCGACAACGTGACCCCTGAACGTCTGGCCCGGTTTTTTACACTGGAGCCTGAAGGAAACACTTACCGGGTGCACAAAGGCATTCGGGACATGCTGGTGTTTTCAGAGCAAGATGTCATCAAAGACCCGCCGTTTTCCAAGCTTGACTTGATCAGCTGCCGCAACCTGCTGATTTACCTGGGCTCCGAGCTGCAAAAGAAGCTGATTTCGCTGTTTCACTATGCCTTGTTGCCTGGGGGCTACCTGTTTTTGGGCACCTCAGAATCGGTGGGTGAGTTTGGTGACCTGTTCACCCCGCTGGACCGCAAAGCCAAGGTGTTTCAACGCAAGGAAGATTTTCAGGGCGCGCAACGCGCCGCGCTGGGGCGGTTTTTGCCACCCGCATTTGACAACGCCCTGCAACAACAAACCGTGGATGGCAAGACCGTGCAACTGACAAAACTCCCCATGCGTGAACTCACCGAGCAAACCCTGTTGCAACAACTCTCGCCCGTGGCGGCGCTGGTCAATGGCCATGGTGACATTCTTTACCTGCATGGGCGCACCAGCATGTACCTGGAGCCCGCACCGGGCGAGGCCGGCATCAGCAACGTGCTGAAAATGGCCCGCGAAGGCTTGCGCCGTGACCTGACCACCGCGCTGCACAAGGCGGTGAGCCTGCGCGAGAAAGTGACGGTGGTGGGCCTGAACGTTAAAACCAACGGGCACTACACGCTGGTCAACCTGAGTGTGTGCCCTGTGAGCGAAAGCCCGAGCACCGCGCTGGAGTCGCCCCTGTTTTTGGTGCTGCTGGAGCAAGCGCCGTTGGGGCAGGCCAGCACGCATGCGCCATCCCCTGGCAAGCCGGCAAAGGCCAACCTGGTGCCCGCCAATACCGGCAAACTCACGGCAGCGGCAGCCAGCGCACAAATTGCTGAACTGACTGAGCAACTGCATGCCAAAGAGGAGTACCTCAACGCTGCCAAGGAAGAGTTGGAAACCTCCAACGAAGAACTCAAGTCCAGCAACGAGGAAATGCAGTCGGTCAACGAAGAACTGCAAAGCTCCAACGAAGAGCTGGAGACCTCCAAGGAAGAAATGCAGTCCATTAACGAGGAACTCAGTACCGTCAACACCGAGTTGCAGACCAAGGTGAGCGACTTGTCACGCGCCAACAACGACATGAACAACCTGCTGGCGGGCACCGGCATTGGCACGGTGTTTGTGGACCACGGGTTGCGCCTCTTGCGTTTTACCCCAACGGCGGCGCAAATCATCAACCTGATTGCCAGCGACGTGGGCCGCCCGGTGGCGCACCTGGTGAGCAACCTGGTGGGTTATGTGGACCTGGTGAATGACGTCAAGTCGGTGCTGCAAACCCTGATTCCGAAGCAGATTGATGTGCAGGCCAATGATGGCAGAAGCTACGTCTTGCGCATCTTGCCCTACCGCACGCTGGACAACGTGATTGAGGGCGCGGTGATCACCTTTGTGGAAATCACCGAGGTGATCCGTGCGCGGGTGGCGCTTGACAAAGCCAACGCGATGTTGCGCCTGGCCGTGGTGGTGCACGATGCCAACGATGCCATCACCGTGCAAGCGCTTGATGGCAACATCACCGCCTGGAACCCGGCAGCTGAGCGCCTTTACGGCTGGAATGAAGCTGAAGCGCTGCAAATGAACGTGCGCCAGCGGATTCCGGCGGGCTTGCAAGACAGCGCGCTGGCCCAGGTACAGCAGCTGAGTCAGGCGCAGGCCCTGGCCCCGTTTGCCACCCAGCGCCTGAGCAAAAGTGGCCAGGTGCTGAATGTGTCGCTGGTGGCCACGGCGCTGATCAACGAGGCAGGCCAGATTTATGCCATTGCGACCACCGAGCGGGCTGCGGACGGCAGCTAACCGTGTTGCCACCGCCCCAAGCGCTCCAAAACAGCTAAATTTATGAAAAATCAGGCTGTAGTGCCTGTCTAATAAGGGCTAGTAGCTATGAATATTGAATCTATTTGGGGTCTTAAGAAATCAGGTAAATCGGTGCATCCTTCGCCCAGGGACTGGGCTTTTACCAAGCTGCAGCACAGAAATCGCAAATCGGCCGCCGTACGCCAACTTTAAAATACAAAAAGTTGAACGACGCAAGAGGTGCCCAATGGCCAATCAAAATGCACACCCAGCCCCCCCCATGGCATCGACGCTTGACGATGCACTGACCCTGCGGGCGCAGGCTGAGGCCCGGTTCAGCCTGAAGGCCGCGAAGTTGCCCGCGATGGGCAACTTTGCGGATGCCGCCCAGTTGCTGCATGAACTGCAGGTGCATCAGATTGAGCTGGAGATGCAAAACGACGAGTTGCGCCGCACCCAGACCGCCCTCGACACCGCGCAGGCGCGCTATTTCGATTTTTACGATCTGGCGCCCGTGGGGTATGTCACCGTCAGCGAGCAGGCGCTGATCCTGCAGGCCAACCTCACGACCGCGGCGCTGTTGGGCATCCCCCGCAGCAAGCTGATTGGCAAGCCGCTGCCCGGCTTCATGCCCGCACCCGATGCCGACCGCTATTACCTGCTGTGCCAACAGGCGCTGGCCAGCGCCAGCGTGCAGTCCTGCGAGCTACAGATGCGCCAAGCCACAGGCAATGTGGTGTGGGTCAGTTTGCAAGGCATTGCCGTCACCGGTGAGGACGGGTCAACCGTGATCCGGATGGTGCTGAGCGACATCTCGGCACGCAAGCAGCTTGAAGAGCGCCTGATCCGCGGCAAAGCCGATAGCAAAGCCATCCTGGATGGCGCCTCAGACGCCATTTTCATCGCCGATACGGCCGGGCGCTACCAGTATGTCAACCAGCAGGCCACACAGCTGCTGGGGTTCAGTCATGACGAACTGCTGGGCATGACAATTCCCGACATCACGCCCGAAGCGGACCTGAAAGCAACGCAAGTGCTGTTTCAGCAGTTGCTGGAAACCGGGGTCTTGCGTTTTGAAACAATGCTGAAGCACAGCAATGGCAGCACA
>JBIJDQ010000134.1:0-6309 GCA_044344025.1 Rhodoferax sp. | reverse complement strand
GCGTTGCCTGGGGTGCAGGTTGGCTATGTGGATGCCTACTACCTATTTGAGAAGCATCCACGCATCACTGCCGCGTGCGATGTGCTGCTGACCAATTGCTACCCCTTTTGGGAAGGTTGCCCGCGGGAGCAGGCGTGTGACTATATGCAAACCATGGTACGCCGGGTGCAGGCGGTGGCGGGCGGTAGGCCGGTCATCATCAGCGAAACCGGCTGGCCGGATCGGGGTTCGGCCTTTCAAGGCTCGGTGCCCTCCCGTTCTGGCGCAATACGCTACTTTGTCGACACCGTCAAATGGGCTCAACAAGCCGACGTTGCAATGTTTTATTTTGCTGCGTTTGATGAGGCGTGGAAGGTCGGGGCTGAAGGTGACGTGGGCGCCTATTGGGGCTTATGGGACAAGGAAGGCCAACCCAAATTTGCGGCGGAGTACAAGCCTTGATGTCTTCCATGCTTCAGAATCTCAAACCCGGCAAAGCCATTTGCTATTCGGGCTATCGAAGGGGACAAAGCCCTGATACACAAATCTTTCCGTCTCTTGATGAGATTCGCGAAGACCTGCATATTTTGCAAAAGAACTGGCGCTACCTTCGTCTTTACGACTGCACCCTGCACGCTGAACGGGTGCTCCAGGTGATCACTGAAGACCAGCTCGATTTCCAGGTGATGCTGGGTGCCTACCTTGGTCCCGAAATGAATAATTTTGGTTGTCCTTGGGGGGGGACGTACAGCCAAGAACATCTGGAACGGAGTACGCTTGCCAATAACACCGAGATTGCGCGCCTGATTGATCTGGCAAACCGGTACCCAAAGCTTGTCTTTAGTGTGGCTGTTGGCAACGAAGCCACAGTGGATTGGACCGACCATTTTGTACCGGTCAACCACATGATCGAGTACGTTCGCCATGTCAAAAAGCACGTTAACCAACCAGTCACCTTCTGCGAGAACTATGTACCTTGGCAGCACAAGCTGCGTGACCTGGTTGCTGAAGTTGACTTTATCTCACTGCATACTTATCCGGTATGGGAGTACAAGCATATTCACGAGGCGCTGGAGTACACCAAGGACAACGTGGAGAGTGTGGCGCGCTTGTACCCTGGCAAGCCGATCGTGATCACCGAGGCCGGCTGGGCGACCAACTCCAATGGCCGCGGCATTCAACCGGATAACTCGTCTGAGGAATTGCAAGCCGTTTACTACCAGGATTTGATGGACTGGGCTGAGCAAACCGGGATGATGGTTTTCGTGTTCGAGGCCTTTGACGAACCTTGGAAAGGCTCACCCGACCCGCTGGAACCCGAGAAGCATTGGGGCTTGTTCACAGTTGATCGGCAGCCCAAGCGCGTGATGCAGTCCCTCTACGCCGACCTGATGCCTCTGGCAGTCGATGCCTGAGCCCGGACCCAAGCGAAAGCCACTTATGCACACCCACCGCACCCCCGATGTTGCGCTTTGGGATCACTATCGCGCACTGCGCGAGCAGTGGACCCACGAGGACCATCTGGTCAACCAGCGCATGGGCTGGCTGATCTGGTCCGAGGGCTTGATGTTCACCGCTTACGGCGCACAGGCGCGCGACGGGTTGAACTGGCTGGTTCTGGGTTTTCCACTGTTTGGCATCCTGGTGGCCGTGCTGGCTGGCGTGGGCGTCTACACAGCGATGGCCGCCACCAACGACATCAAGCAGCAGTTTGACGAGGCGGGGCTGAACGACCTGTGCCCGCTGGCCCCGGCCAGCCATATTTCTCACCGCGGCCGTTGGGCTGCCAAGGCGCTTCCCTTCGTTTTCGGCGCACTGTGGCTGCTGGCCTTGCTCAGCAGTCTGCGCCATTGACATGCCGCCAGCGACATCAATCACCCTAGAAAGTATCGTATGAACACATCCGCAGCTATCGCCGCCCACAAGGTCCCGTTCGGTCACAAGGTCGCCTTTGGGCTGGGCATGCTGGCTAACCAGATGTTCCCGGCGGCCCTGGGCATCTTCATGGTGGTGCTGGTACAGGACATGGGCTTCCCGACTTGGATGTGGGGCATGCTGTTCTTCCTCCCGCGGGCCTACGACGCGATCCTCGACCCGATCATGGGCTTCATCTCAGACAATACCCGATCGAAGTGGGGCCGGCGCCGGCAGTACGTGTTCATCGGCGCCATCATGCTGGGCGTCGGCTTCGTGGCGATGTGGCAGCTGCACCGCTCGGACGGGCTGACCTACAACTTCATCTACTTCCTGTTCTGGTCACTGGTTTTCTTTACCGGGCTGACCGTCTTCAGCATTCCCTACGTGGCCATGGGCTATGAGATGAGCGATGACTTTCACGAGCGCACCAGCATCATGGCGGTAGCGCAGTGGATCGGCCAGTGGGCCTGGGTCATCGCACCGTGGTTCTGGGTCGTGATGTACGACCCCAAGTGGTTCCCGAACGCTGACTCGGCCGCGCGCACGCTGTCCGTCTGGGTCGGCGTGGCGTGCATGCTGCTGGCCATGGTGCCGGCCGTGTTCCTGCCTAGCCGCTCGACCAAGGACGACAACCACCTCATCCCGCTGACCCTGGCGACCATCGGCATGGGCTTCAAGGAGCTGCTGGACGGCTTCAAGGAGGCCTTCGCCTGCGTGCCTTTTCGCAAGCTGTGCGGCGCAACCTTCCTGATCTTCAACGCCTTCAACACAGTGGCGGCGTTCTCGTTTTTCATCGTCGTCTACCACCTCTTCAAGGGCAACACTGCGGCAGCCGGCATCTGGCCCACGCTGTTCGGCAGCATTGGCGCACTGGTCACCACCTTCGCTGTGATTCCCACCGTGGCTTGGATGTCCGGGAAGATGGGCAAGAAAAATGCCTTCATGCTTTCGCAGGGCATTTCCCTTATCGGCTACGTGCTGCTGTGGTTCCTGATGGTGCCCGGCAAGCCCTACATGTTCATGTTCGCGCTGCCATTCTTCTCGTTTGGCATCGGCGGCCTGTTCACGCTAATGATGTCGATGACGGCCGACGTGTGTGACCTGGACGAACTGGCTACTGGCAAGCGGCGCGAGGGCATCTTCGGCGCGATTTACTGGTGGATGGTGAAGCTCGGCTTTGCCGTTGCTGGCCTGCTTAGCGGCGCGATCATGTCGCTGGTGGCGTTCACCCCAGGTGCCGCCGTGCAGCCCGAAGGTGCCGTGGACGGCCTGCGGCTGTTTTATTCCGGCGTGCCCATCCTCGGCACGCTGCTGGCCATGTGGATTATGCGCAACTACGACCTGGACGAGAAACGTGCCATGGAGGTTAACGCTGAACTGCAGCGCCGCAAGCAGCCTGCCGCCCCAGCGACATCACAGGGGTCTGGTGGGTGGCTGCATCTGAAAAAACTTCGACTGGACCTGTCCGATGCGCCGACATCGCGCTTGGCGGTTCAGTCACCACAGCAAATTGCGGCCCTGTTCTCGCAGGCGCGCTCGGGTCGTCTGCACGGCTTGTGCTTCAGTCCCTATGTTGAGGGACAGGGCACCGGCGACTTGTTGTCCAAGGCACAGATTCACCGCCGCATCGGTATCGTCGCGCCCTACACGCAGTGGGTTCGGTCGTTCTCATGCACCGAAGGCCATGAACTGATACCTGCGCTAGCCCGTGCCCAGGGGCTGAAGACGATGGTGGGTGCCTGGATCGGTCAAGACCGCGAGCGCAACGAGCGCGAGATCGCGTCGCTGCTGAAACTGGCAGCCGAGGGCCTGGTCGATATTGCAACGGTGGGAAATGAGGTTTTGCTTCGCAACGAGTTGCAGGAGCAGGAACTGTTGGGCTACATCCAGCGCGTTAAGACCGCATTGCCAAGCCATGTGCCAGTGGGTTGTGTCGATGCGTACTATGAGTTCCTTGACAGGCCAATGTTGACGCGGGCCTGTGATGTGGTGCTGCCCAACTGCTACCCGTTCTGGGAAGGTGTGGACATCTCCCAGGCACCGCATTACCTGAAGCACATGTACGAACTGGTTCAAAAAGCCGCCGATGGTAAAAAGGTCGTCATTGCCGAGACTGGGTGGCCCAGCCAAGGCCAGACGGTTTCTGCGGCGGTACCTTCGCCCGAGAACGCAATGCGGTACTTCATCGAGACACAGGCATGGGCGCAACTTGAGGGTATTGAGTTGTTCTATTTCTCATCGTTCGATGAAACCTGGAAGGTGATTGCAGAGGGGGATGTGGGCGCCAACTGGGGGCTTTGGGATAAACATGGCAAGCCCAAATTTATCCAGGCTGTTGCATCGGTCTGAGTCTTGGCTTTTTTATAACTACGCATATCGGAGGCTTTATGCAATCCCAAGAACTTGCACGTCAACTTGAGTTGCCAAAAAGAGCCATTGCTCTGGTGCTGGCCGGTGGTCGGGGCAGCCGTTTGCACGATCTGACGGATCGGCGTGCCAAACCTGCGGTGTACTTCGGTGGCAAATTTCGCATTGTCGATTTTGCGCTGTCGAATTGCCTGAATTCAGGCATACGTCGCATCGGCATCATCACCCAGTACAAATCACACAGTTTGCTGCGCCACCTGCAGCGTGGTTGGGCGTTTTTGAAGACCGAGATGAATGAATTCGTTGACTTGCTGCCGGCACAGCAGCGCATGAACGAAGAGTTTTGGTACCGTGGAACAGCTGATGCAGTCTCTCAAAACAGGGACATTCTGGACAGTTACAACGCAGATTATGTGGTAGTTCTGGGGGGTGATCACATCTACAAAATGAACTATGCCTTGATGCTGGCCGACCATGTGGCCAAAGGCCGCGAGTGCACTGTGGCCTGCATTGAAGTCACGCGCGAGGAGGCCAAAGGTTTTGGCGTAATGGCCGTGGATGCTGAATGGCGCATTACAGACTTTGTCGAGAAGCCAGCAGACCCCCCTGCTGTACCCGGAAATCCCGACATGTCGTTGGCCAGTATGGGTATATACATCTTCAATGCCAAGTACCTGTACGCTGAACTTGAACGTGACATGGCTGACCCCGATTCAACACACGACTTTGGCAAAGACATCATTCCCCGTGCGGTTCGTAACGGCTGCGCCGTGGCACACCCGTTTGCCATGAGTTGTGTAACCAGTGGGCCAAATGAAGCGCCCTACTGGCGGGACGTAGGCACCATTGACTCCTATTGGGATGCCAACATTGACCTGACCGCCACCGACCCGCTGCTGAACTTGTACGACACCTATTGGCCCATCTCGACCTACCAGCCCCAACTGGCACCAGCCAAGTTTGTTCACAACCTGGAAAATCGGCGTGGCATGGCCATAGAGTCACTGGTGTCTGGCGGCAGCATTATTTCGGGTAGGGTGTTTCGCTCTGTTTTGTTCTCCAGTGTGCGTGTGCACTCCTATTCAAGCGTGGAGTGGTCAGTGTTATTGCCCGAGGTTCAAGTGGGTCGCAACGTTCGCCTGAACCGGGTAGTTGTCGACAGGGCTTGTCATATTCCTGACGGTATGGTGATTGGTGAAGACGCATTGCTCGATGCAGAACGTTTTTTTCGAACCGAGAGTGGCATCACACTGGTGACTCAAGCCATGCTCAACAAGCTTAAAGCCTGAACAAGGCACAACCGTCTAGCGTTACCTTATGAATCAAAAAAAATCACTGAAAGCTGATGGTTTTCATATTCCAGGCTTCAATTCCTCACGTCCGTTTTCAAGTTTTTTACCAGGCATTGCTGGAGAGAGTGGTAAGCCTCTGTGGGTTTTTTACACCAACAGGGGGCAGTGCATTTCAAGTTTTGGCATTCGTGACAAAAACGGTGCCATGCTTGAATTTCATGCTGCCAACAAGGCTTATGCGCTGACTTCTACGCTGGGTTTCCGCACCTTTATCAAGCTTGAATCTCCCTCCGGGGCGACGCTTTACGAGCCATTCCAGATGGGTGGTGTTGATCCAGTGGAAGGGTTGACGCAGCGCCTGATCATCCGGCCAGAAGAGATTGAAATTGAAGAGGTGAACGCGCTTTTGGGCTTGCGGATTCGGGTGCTCTACTTCACCCTTCCCAACGAAAACTTGCCAGCTTTGGTGCGTCACGTGACCGTTGAGAATATCGGTGCGCAGGCTATTCAGGTAACGGTGATTGATGGGCTGCCGCAAGTCGTGCCTTTTGGTCTGGAAGAAAAGCTGCTCAAGCATTTGTCCAGAACCATGGAGGCCTTTGCCGAGATTCGGCATGTTAAGGAGTCCCTGCCCTTTTTCAAGCTCAAGGTAGAACCCTCTGACAAGCCGGAGATGGAACGAATTGAAGGCGGTTTTTTTGCCTTCACCCTGTGCCAGGGACAAACCGTGCCAGTGGTTGTTGACCCTGACTTG
>JBIJDQ010000133.1:0-6312 GCA_044344025.1 Rhodoferax sp. | reverse complement strand
AGAATGGGCTGTTAGTCTTGTCCCTAAATTTTCTAGGGATTTATCCATGCCATTCTTCAAGCCGGTTGTTTTCTGCCTTTTGGGCCTGTGCAGCAACACGCTTGCTTTGGCAGATGGTGGCCGGGCCGTGCCCTTGTTGCCCCTGGCTGAAAAGGAATGCTCGGCCTGTCACATCGCTTTCCGGCCCAACTTTTTACCCAAAACCTCCTGGCAAAAGGTGATGACCACGCTGGACAAGCACTACGGCGCAGATGCCTCGCTGTCACCGGCCGACCAAAAGGAAATTGCGGACTGGCTCAACACGGTGGCCCTGGACGCCGGTGAGGCACCGCCAGACAACCGCCTCACCAAGGCCTTTTGGTTCACCCGCAAACACGGCACCAAACACATTCAGCCCGATGTCTGGCGCCGCGCCTCGGTCAACAGCCCAGCCAACTGCCAAGCCTGCCATGTCGATGCCGCCAAGGGCGATTTCAACGAACACAACATCAGGATTCCCCGGTAATTCGGCTCGGTACCTTCTTTTTTCTCAACCTTACGAAAACACCATGTCCATCAAAATGACCCCTTCACGCCTGCTGGCTTGCCTGGCCCTTGCTTTACCCCTGGCCGCTGCCGCTAACCCGATTCTGGCCGGCTACAAGGCCGAGATCAAAGGCACGTTTACCGCAGCCGCCGGTGAAAAACTGTACAAAACCGTGGGCCCAACCCAGCTGTCATGCGCGTCCTGCCATACCGATTCGCCCAAGGCAGCAGGCAAACACGCCAAGACCAACAAGGTCATTGAGCCGCTGGCACCCAGCGCCAACCCAAAACGCTTTACCGATGTGGCTCAAGTTGAAAAATGGTTTAAACGCAATTGCAACGACGCCCTGGGCCGCGCCTGCACCACGCAGGAAAAAGGCGACTTCATGACCTACGTGTTGTCGGTCAAATAAGGTCCGCGCCATGAAAATTGTCAAATCAATGCTTCTTGTGGCACTTGCCACGCTGGCGGTCACCTCGGCAAACGCACAGGGCAAATACAACGGCCAGGACCGTGGCAAACCCGTGATGCCTTCCGTCTTGAATGCCAAGGTGCAAGCTGAATGTGGTGGCTGCCACATGGCGTTTCCGGCCGGTTTGCTGCCTGCGGCCTCATGGAAAAAAGTCATGTCAGGTCTGGACAAGCACTTTGACACCGATGCCAGCCTGTCCCCGCAAGACACCAAGGAAATCACCGATTACCTGGTGAAGTACGCCTCCAACCGCTGGACATCTGCTGCCGCGCCTCTGCGCATCTCGGACAGCGAATGGTTCAAGGCCAAACACAGTGCAGGCGAAATCGCCCCATCCGTCTGGAAGCGTGAGTCGGTCAAAAGCCCGGCCAACTGCATGGCCTGCCACAGCGGTGCCGACAAGGGCAACTTTGACGAACGCAGCATCAAGATCCCCAAGTAGTGCCTGTTGATCGACACCCTTTCTCCCCTTGCCTCTCCGAAAGCCTGACCTTCATGCAACGCACCCTGATCTGGGACATCCCCACCCGCCTATTTCACTGGAGCCTGGCCAGCAGCTTTGCCATTGCCTGGCTCACCAGCGAGGGCGACCGGTGGCTTGCGGTGCATGTGTTTGCGGGTTACCTGATGCTGGGGCTGGTGGGTTTTCGGGTGCTGTGGGGGTTTGTGGGGTCACATTTTTCGCGTTTTGCAACGTTTTGGTTCAGCCCACGCGAGGCCTTGACCTACCTCCGGCAGGTGGCCAGTGGCCACGCCGCCCGACACCTGGGGCACAACCCAACAGGCAGCCTGGCCATTTACATCTTGCTGGCGCTGAGCGTGGTGGTGGGGGTGGCAGGCATCCTCACCTTGGGCGGAGACGAGCAGCAAGGCCTTTTTGCGGGTTGGCTCGGGTTTTCGCAAATCAAACTGCTCAAAGAGCTGCATGAAGCTGGTGCCGTCGTCATGCTGCTGGTGGTTATGGGCCACATCAGCGGTGTGGTGGTGGAAAGCGTGATGCACAAAGAGAATCTGGCGCGCTCCATGGTCAACGGGTTCAAGCTGGCAGGCACTGGCACACCCAAAGCAAAAGCCCGCCCGCTGGTGGCGCTGCTGATGCTGTCGGCCATGTTGACTTTTGGCGGCTGGTGGTTTTATTACGCCATTGACAACCAGCTTGACCGTCAAGGTGGACACACCCAGCAGGAAGCCACGGGGGGCAAAGAGCCGCACGTGAAATTTGTCGGCCAACAACTGCCTGACAACAAGTTATGGCGTGACGAGTGCGGCAGTTGCCACGGCGTGTTTTACCCGACGTTGCTGCCCGCGCGCTCCTGGGAAAAAATGATGGCAGAGCAAGACAAACATTTCGGTTCCGACCTCGGTTTGGACGCAGCCACCACCGCTGCCGTACTCAAGTTCATGGTGGACAACGCCGCCGATGGCCACCGTACTGAGGCGGCCTTCAAGATTGACCAATCCGTCCCCAAAGGGGTCACGCCCCTCACCATCACTGAAACCCCGTATTGGGTCAAGAAACACCACGACATTGCGGCATCCGACTGGGTCAATCCGCTGGTCAAAAGCAAAAACAACTGCGCCGCCTGCCACCACGACGCAGACGACGGCACCTATGAAGACGGTGCCATGCAAATTCCCAAAGCGCCGACACCAGCCGCACCCACCCCGGCCGCCATGCCTGCGGCATCCAAGCCTTAAACCATTCTTACGCCTTTGCGGGTCAGACCAGGCACCGCAGCAAAGCGGTGCTCATGGCTTGCGATAATCAAGCCATGAACACCTCCACATCCTCTTTCGCCCCCCTGAAAAACGACACATTTCTGCGCGCCTGCCTGCGCCAGGCCACGGACTACACACCGATCTGGATGATGCGCCAGGCCGGTCGGTTTTTGCCCGAGTACCGTGCCACCCGCGCCAAGGCGGGCAGTTTCATGGGGCTGGCCACCAACACCGACTACGCCACGGAAGTCACGCTGCAACCTCTGGAACGTTTTCCGATTGATGCCGCCATTTTGTTCAGCGACATCCTGACCGTGCCCGATGCCATGGGGCTTGGCCTGTCGTTCGCGCTGGGTGAAGGCCCCAAATTTGCAACCCCGGTTCGTGACGAGGCGGCTGTGGCCAAGCTCGCAGTGCCCGACATGGACAAGCTGCGTTATGTGTTTGATGCCGTCACCTCCATTCGCAAGGCCTTGAATGGCCGGGTGCCCCTGATTGGTTTCAGTGGCAGCCCGTGGACGCTGGCCTGCTACATGGTCGAGGGTGCGGGCTCAGACGATTACCGCCTGGTCAAAACCATGCTTTACAGCCGCCCGGACCTGATGCACAAAATGCTGCAGGTCAATGCCGATGCGGTGGCGCTGTACCTCAACACCCAGATTGAGGCCGGAGCCCAGGCCGTGATGGTGTTTGACAGTTGGGGCGGTGTGCTGGCCGACGGCGCGTTCCAGGAATTCAGCTTGGCTTATACCCGCCAGGTGCTGGCCAAACTGCACAAGACCTGGAACGGCGCGCAAATCCCGAGCATTGTGTTCACCAAGGGCGGTGGCCTTTGGCTTGACGAGATGGAGCAGCTTGACTGCAACGCGCTGGGACTGGATTGGACGGTGAACCTGACCAAGGCGCGGATCATTGCCGGGGGCAGCAAGGCACTGCAAGGCAACCTGGACCCCAACGTGTTGTTTGCCCAACCCGCCCAGATTGAGGCCGAGGTGATCAAGGTGCTCAACGCCTTTGGCACCCCGCACAGTGGCAGTGGCACAGGCCCCACCCACATCTTCAACTTAGGCCACGGCATCAGCCAGCACACTCCGCCGGAACATGTGGCGGCCTTGGTGCAGGCGGTGCACAGCCATTCCAGAACCATGCGCGGTGCTTGCTGAAATTTTGGACCGAAGTGAACCTTGGCCCGATTGAAGTCCTAGCACTTTTTGCGCCTTTTTTCTAGTAATGGCGAAAAAGATTAGCGACTTATTCACAAAATCGTTGATCCAGCGCAGAAGGGGTTAACGCCAACGGTTCGACCGCTCTTAAACCCATAGCGCGGCCAAGTTGTTGATTTATATAGGGTTTAAAAATTGCCTTTTTTCTGTGCAAACCAACGAAAGCCTTGATTTGCAAGGCTTTGCGGCGACTCATAGGCACTTGTCAACAAAGTTATCCACAGAAAACTTGAATGACTGGTAAAACCCGTAAAAATCAAGCACTTACCGATTCTTTCGCAAGTTCACTTCAATACCATGCCGCAAGCGTCACCCTGCACCAGCCACTTGACCCAAGTCCTGGTGCACACCCCGGTTTACAGCCAAATGGCCGGTGCACTGACCTATCTGAGCGACACCGCCCTGCCCCCCGGCACCTTGGTGCGTGTGCCGCTGGGCCAACGCGACCTGCTGGGCGTGGTGTGGAACACGCCCCCCGCAATGCCCACAGAAAGCCCGCTTGACCCGGCCAAACTGCGCCATATTGCCGCCACACTCGACACGCTGCCCACCTTGAGCGCCAACTGGCGCGCCCTGATCAGCTTTGCCGCCAGCTACTACCAGCGCTCAACCGGGGAAGTGGCGTTGGCCGCCCTGCCACCGCAACTGCGTGACATGAGTGGCGTGCAACTGGCCCGAAAACTGAAAAAACTGGCCAAGGTGGCGGCTGAAAATGCCGGACCAGGTCAAGTCACCCAAGATGATTCAAATTTGATAGCATTAAGTGCAGAGCAGACAAGCGCCATAGGCCGATTTGATCAAAATCCGGGGCCCTTTCTGCTGTTTGGTGCCACCGGCAGTGGCAAAACCGAGGTGTTCATGCACTGCACGGCCGACTTACTGGCCCGCTCACCCCAGGCACAAGTGCTGGTGATGGTGCCCGAGATCAATCTGACACCACAGCTGGAAGAGCGCTTCAAAGCCCGGTTCGGCGCTTTACACGGCGAGGATGCCGTGGTGTCACTGCACAGCGGCATGACCCCGGCGCAGCGCCTGAACAGTTGGCTGGCCGCTCACAGCGGGGCCGCACGCATTGTGTTGGGCACCCGCATGGCGGTATTTGCCTCCATGCCACAGCTCAAGCTGATCATCGTGGACGAAGAGCACGATCCCAGCTACAAAAGCCACGAGGGCGCGCGCTACTCCGCGCGTGACCTGGCCATTTACCGGGGTCGGCTCGAAGGCGCCAAGGTGCTGCTGGGCTCTGCCACCCCCTCGTTGGAGAGCTGGCATCACAGCCGCCCGGCTACTGAGGGAGGGCGCTACCAGCGCCTGGGCATGCCAAGTCGCATCGGCAGTGGCCAGTTGCCACTGGTACGGCGCGTGGACATGAACCACCAGCCCAAGTCATGCATCATCGCCCCACCGCTGCTGGGGGCCATCACCGAGCGCATTGGGCGGGGCGAGCAAAGTATGGTCTTTTTGAACCGTCGCGGTTATGCGCCGGTGCTGCAATGCACCGATTGCGACTGGAAAAGCGAGTGCCCCAACTGCAGCGCCTACCGTGTGTTCCACAAGATTGACCGCACCCTGCGCTGCCACCATTGCGGTTTTTCCGAGCGTGTGCCGCGTGCCTGCCCGGCCTGCGGCAACCCCGACATTACCCCACTGGGGCGCGGCACCGAGCGCCTAGAAGAACACCTGGCTGAGTTGTTGGCCAATGTGCAACGCCCGGACGGCCAGCCAGTGCGCATTGTGCGCATTGATGCCGACACCACCAAGCTCAAAGGCACACTCGAATCCCAATTGGCCCAAGTGCACGCGGGTGAAGTGGATGTGCTGGTGGGCACCCAGATGATTGCCAAGGGCCACGACTTTCGCCGCATCACCCTGGTGGCGGCGGTCAACCCTGACAACGCGCTGTTTTCGAGCGACTTTCGTGCGCCTGAGCGCCTGTTCAGCCTGTTGATGCAGGCCGCAGGCCGCGCTGGGCGCGACGCGGCGGTGGCCGGCCAAAGTGAGATGTGGCTGCAAACGTTTCATCCCACGCACCCTTTGTTTGAGGCCCTGAAAAAACACGACTACCCGGCCTTTGCCGCGTCGCAACTCGCAGAGCGCCAAAAGGCCGCCATGCCCCCATTCAGCTTTCAGGCGCTGGTGCGTGCCGAGGCCCGTACCCAAGAGGCAGCACAGGGGTTTTTGAACCTGGCCAGCCAAACTGCCGCGCAGCAAGACGACACGGCGGCCTTGCTGGCCCACCTGACGCTTTACCCGGCGGTGCCCATGAGCATTGCCCGCATCGCCAATGTGGAGCGTGCCCAGATGCTGGTGGAGAGTCCGTCGCGCGCGGCGTTGCAGCGCTTTTTGACCGCTTGGCAAACCGTGCTGCACAG
>JBIJDQ010000132.1:0-6321 GCA_044344025.1 Rhodoferax sp. | reverse complement strand
CACGGCGGCCAAGGCCAACGACATCAAGCTGGTGCTGTCGTTTCATAATTTCTCCTTCACACCGGGGCTGGAAGCATTGGCCACCAAATTCTTGATGGCTGACCAACTGGGTGCCGACGTGGCCAAAGTGGCCGTCATGCCGCGCAACCTGGACGATGTGCTGACCCTGCTGACCGCCACACACGAAGCCAGCAAGAAGCTGCGCATTCCGCTGGTTTCCATGTCCATGGGGCCCTTTGGCTCGCTGACCCGCCTGTTCGGCTGGGCCTTTGGCTCGGCCCTGACCTTTGCCGTGGGAGCCAGCAGCTCGGCTCCCGGTCAGGTGCCGGTTGAAGACCTGAACACTGTGCTGGCGATTTTGCAGAGGTCCATGAGCATCAAGTAGAAGGTTTTTAAGCATTTTAGGGCTGTAGTGGTTGCCAGGTATGCGTTAGAAGCTATATAAACTATAGCGCTTGCCCCAGCCGCCCAACACCCTCCTCAATCTTGGCCACGTCAGCCGTGGCAAAACTCAGGCGAAAAGTTGCCAAATCGGGGTCATGCGCGTAAAACGGCGCACCCGGCACGAAGGCCACAAGTTTCTCAATGGCGCGTTTGGCAAACTCTGGCGCGCTGGGGTTTCTTCCATTTGCGCCGATGAGGCGCGCCCAGAAAAACATGCCACCTTGCGGCTGATTGAACTCAACCGCCTGACCCAACTCCCGGCGCAATGACTCGGCCATGACCCGGGCACGCTCGGCGTAGGTGCTGCGCACCACCGCAAGGGTGTCACCCAGACGGTTCAGGGTGAGGTAGTGGGCACAAATGGCTTGCGTCAGGTTGCTGGTGTGGGCGTCGCTGAACTGCTTGCACATGGTGGCACGGGCCAGCAGCTCGGGTGGTGCAATCATCCAGCCCACGCGCAGGCCAGGGCTCAAAATCTTGCTGAAACTGCCACAGTGCGCCAGCCAGTCCCGGCTGCCGGGCACACCGTCGCTCAAGGCCAGCAAACTCGGTGGCGGTGGCGCACCAAAATACAGCTCGCCATAGGGGTCATCTTCCACCACCAGGGTTTGGGTGCGCACCGCAATGTCCAGAATGCGTTTGCGCCGCTCAAGGCTCAAGGTGGCACCACTCGGGTTGCCAAAGGTCGGTATCAGGTACACCAGCTTGGGTTTGTGCTCGTCAATCAAGGCTTCGAGCTTGTCCACGTCAACCCCGTTGGCATCAATTGGCGCGCCAATGATGTGCGCGCCATACAGGCGAAAACACTGGATGGTGGCCAAAAACGTGGGCGCTTCCACAATCACCTTATCACCCGGCGAGATCATGGTTTTGCCAATCAGGTCCAGCGCCTGTTGGCTGCCGGTGGTGACGATCAGGCCGTCAGGTGCCACCGTGCTGCCCTTGTTGCCCATGAAACTGGCAATGCCTTCGCGCAGCGGGCCATACCCTTCGGTGGCACCGTATTGCAGCACCGGGCCAGGGTTGTTGGCCAGCACGGCAGCACTGGCCTGGGCAATGCCGGTGGCATCAAACAGCGCCGGATCGGGAAAGCCGCCCGCAAAACTGATGATGCCGGGCTTGCCCAGCAACTTGAACAATTCACGAATGGCAGAGGTTTCTACGTTTTGAAGGCGATCGGCAAATTGCATGGGAGAGGCTCTTGGGCTAAATGAAACAAAAAAGAAGACGCTTGGGCACTGCTTCGGGCAAGTTTGGCAAGAAACCACCCGCAATTGGGTTAAATTGTCACTGATTCCATAGCTACATACACAAAGTCAAACATGGCCAGCCTTGATTCCTTTTTCGCCACAGTCAAACTGCCCTCCATGTCAGAGGTGGCGCACCAACTCATCCAGACACTCAATGACGATGATGCAGGTGTCAAAGAAGTCAGTGACATCATCGCCAAAGACCCGGCGCTGACAGCCAAGCTGCTGCGCTTGGCCAACAGCGCACAGTTTGGGCTGCCACGCGGGGTAGGCTCAATTGACGAAGCCATTCAAATGGTCGGCATGACCAAGGTGCGCAGTCTGTCACTGAGCGCCTGTATGAGTGATGCTTTCCCGGCGTTTCCCGGGCTGGATGGCCAGGCGTTCTGGAAAAGCAGCATGGCTTGCGCGGGCTACGCACAATGGTTGGCGGGCGCCCTGCAGATGGATGCCCAGCAAGCCTGGCTGACCGGCATGATGCTGCGCCTGGGCGAGTTGCTCATGGGCCAAGCCGACCCCAAAATTCTGGCCAACATTGAGGCCCTGCCGCACTACCCGGGTAGCCGCTGGGAGCGCGAGAAGCGCTTGACGGGTTTCTCTGAAGGCCAGATTACCGCTGAACTTGCACGCCGCTGGAACTTTCCGATGCAGATTGCTCAGGCCCTGGAGCGCAGTTATGACCCGCTGGTGGACCAGGCCTTTTCCCGCTTGGGTGCCGTCATTCACCTGGCGGGCCTGCTGGCCGATGTGCCGCAGGCCACGGCCAACGCACTTGATTTTTTACCCCAGGACGTAGTGATCAAACTCGCGCTTGACGAGGCGTGGATGAAAGCCAACTTCCCCACCCCTGAGCGCTTCATCAGCCTGGCCTGACCATGAACCGCGCCCACATCGAGACCTTTTTTGCCACCTTGGCCAGCGCCAACCCGCACCCACAAACCGAGCTTGAATACGCCAGCGTGTTTGAGCTGCTGGTGGCCGTGCTGCTGTCAGCCCAGGCCACGGATGTCAGTGTTAACAAGGCCACCCGAAAGCTCTTTTTGGTGGCCAACACACCGCAAAAAATGCTTGATCTGGGTCTGGAGGGGCTTGAGGCCCACATCAAGACCATTGGCCTGTACCACAGCAAGGCCCGCCATCTGCTCGCGTCCTGCCACCTGTTGGTGGAGCAGTACGACGGTCAGGTGCCAAACAGCCGCGAGGCGCTGCAAACCCTGCCTGGGGTAGGCCGAAAAACCGCCAATGTGGTGCTGAACGTGGCCTTTGATCAGCCCACCATGGCCGTCGACACCCACATTTTTCGGGTGGCCAACCGCACCGGTCTGGCACCGGGTAAAAACCCGCTTGAAGTGGAGCAAAAGCTGCTTAAACGTATTCCAAAGCCCTATTTGGTGCATGCCCACCACTGGCTAATTTTGCACGGCCGCTACATCTGCCAAGCGCGCAAGCCCCTGTGCTGGCAGTGTGCGGTAGCATCCGATTGCGATTTCAAGCAAAAAACAACCAAGTGATCACCATGAGTCTGCCCGACCGCGCACCGTTTACCGACATTGCCGTTTTTTTAAAAACCGTGACCTGGCCCGTGATGCCCGAGGTAGGCCAGGCGCTGATTCGTACCCTGAACGACGAAGATGCCGACACCTACACGGTGTGCCGCATTATTGCCAAAGACCCTGCCCTGACCGCCACCCTGCTGCGCATGGCCAACAGCGCCATGTTTGGCCTGTCAGGCACCATCGACACGCTGGAGCGCGCGGTGAATGTGGTGGGCATGTCGCTGGTGCGTGCGCGCGCCTTGTCGGTGTGTATGGCCCAAGCGTGCAACTTCCCCGTGGGGCTGGACCGCATGGAATTTTGGCGCTACAGCATGTTGTGCGCCGGTTACGCCCAGTGGCTGGCCGACCTGAGCGAAGTGGACGACCAGGAAGCCTGGCTTGGCGGCATGATGCTGCGTCTGGGCGAACTCAATCTGGCGCAAGCCCGGCCTTTTGCCTTGCCACAAATCGAAGCTACACCCATCTTGCCTGGTGAGCGCTGGCTGCGTCAGCGCCACCTGGTGGGCTTTGACGAGGGTGAAATCACCGCCGAGCTGGCCCAGCACTGGGATTTTCCGCAGGGCCTGGTCAGGGGTTTGTGCCACTGTGGTCAGCCTCTTTTGTCAACTGAGTTTTCCCGGCTGGCAGCGGTGCTGCACTTGGCGGCCCGACTGGCCGACAGCGGACCCATAACCCCGGTCAGTGTAGATGACCTGCCGGTGATGCTGCTGCACATGCTTGACCTGGATCCGCAAAACCTGCTGATTGATTGTCCTGATGCCGATGTATTGGGCGATGTGTCGATGTTCAGAGATTGACATTTTTTTGATGCAAAATAGACCGTAAACGCAAGGGTTAGCCGACGAAGACGGCCCTAAAGAAAAAAAACAGGCATCGCGCGGTGTTGGACCACGCCACTTACACATTTGGGACGGAATGTTGTTTTTTCTGAAATCGGCTGGCTTGGTGCTGGCCTATGTGGTGGCCGCAAAACTGGGGCTTGACTATGGCCGCGTTCAAGGTGTCGCTGTTTTCTGGCCTCCGGGTGGCATTGCGCTAGGGGCAGTGCTGCTGGGCGGGGTCCGGTACCTGCCCGCCGTGGGGCTTGCCGCTTGGCTGGCAGCATTTGCAGTCGATGCGCCGCCCCTGTTTGCCATTGGCTCAACCCTCGGCAATTTGCTTGAAACCACACTGGCTTATTTGTTGCTCACCCGCGTCAGGCCTTGCCGCACCGCGCTGACGCGTCTGAAAGATCTGCTGAGCATTGTTTTGCTGGGTGGCGGTTTGGCCACTGTGGCAAGCGCTTTGCTGGGGCCTTGGTCGTTGTTTGCCTCTGGCTTGATTCCCGCTGCTGACCTACCAGAAACCATGTGGCGCTGGTGGCGCAGCGACATGCTGGGCATTGCGTTTTTAACACCTCTGGTGCTGCTCTTTGCCCACCGTCGCCCTTATTTTTCAGCGCGTATCTCATGGCTGGAAACCAGCCTGCTTTGGGCTGCTGCCAGCTTGACCGGTGCAGTGATCTTTTTGGGTTGGGTGCATCCGTGGCTTGGCTTGGAGCGCCCGGCGCAACTTGCCTGGCTATTTCCAATTCTTTTTTGGGCCGGGTTGCGCACCGGGCGGCGAAATACGGTGCTGATCCAAGTGTTGTTGATGGCCCAAGCCATGGCTGGCGCCTATTTGGGTCGCGGGGTTTTTGCCGATACCTTTCAAAATTACGATTTGGTCGGTTTTTGGCTTGCGGCCATGGCATTGGCATTGATCCCGTTGTCGTTGGCCATTTTGACCCGCGAGCATTGGCACGCTTCTTTAAAAACTGCATTGCATGCCAAGGTGTTTACGCTGAGCAACGACGCGGTGGTGATTTGTGACTCACAAGACAACATCATTTCAATCAACCCCGCCTTTACCCATATCACCGGCTATACGCACGACGATGTCATGGGAAAAAAGCCAGCCATGTACGGATCTGGCCAACATGGCAAAGCATTTTTTGATGCCCTTTGGGACACCCTTTTGGCGACCGACCAGTGGGAAGGCGACATCTGGAACCGTCGCAAATCCGGCGAGTTGTTTCTGGAAAAACTGTCGATTCGCACCCTCAGGGACGCCGATGGCAGAGTGGTCAACCGCATGGGGATTTTTTCTGACGTCACCGAGAGCCGGGCTGCACAGGATGTGGTCAAACACCAAGCGCAGCACGACTTTTTAACCAACCTTCCCAATCGCCTGCTGTTTACAGACCGTTTTGGTCAGCAACTGGCTCAGGCGCGCCGCAACGATGCCAAGTTTGCTGTGATTTACCTCGACCTGGACGGCTTCAAAGGGGTCAACGACCGGCTTGGCCACGCCGTGGGAGACGACCTACTGGTGGCTGTGGCGCAGCGCCTGACGGAACTGGTCAGGGAGGTAGACACGGTGTCAAGGTTGGGGGGTGACGAGTTTGCGGTTCTGGTGTGTGATGTCTCGACAAATGAAGATGTCATCACGCTCGCAGAAAAAATGCTTGACCGGCTGGGAAAAGAGTATTTGCTGGCATCTCACAACGTCGCCGTGACTGCCAGCCTGGGGCTGGCCATTTACCCGTTTCATGGTCAAGACATGGCGACATTGGTCAACGCCGCTGACGACGCTTTGCGCCAAGCCAAGGAGGAAGGCAAAAACGGGTGGCAAATTTCTGAGGCAGATTGGTCAGACTCGCAAGCGTCGGAGCAGTTCCAAGACGCTCTGGCCGCCTAATCACAAGCCGCCACTGCCCAAACGCCGGGGCATCCGTCGGCCACAAGGCCGCATCGTGCACTTCATGCACGCCTTGGGCGAGCAAGCTGACCGCCCGGATCACCCCGGCGTGGGCGACCCAGACCTGGGGCACACTGGCCGCTGAGGCGGCTTGGGCATCGGTTTTTTTGGTAAAATCAGGCCGCAGTGCATATAGCGCATGCGTTAGTAGCTCATATCTTTGAAGCGGAGAGGTCCACAACTGTGCCCGTTGTGGCATGTGCTGTGCCAAGGCTTCGGCGGCGTCACGGATGGTCTGAGGGCAGGCGGGCACATCCAGCGCGCCGTAACACACGCCGGGCGCAATCAGGGGC
>JBIJDQ010000007.1:0-20594 GCA_044344025.1 Rhodoferax sp. | reverse complement strand
CTATGTGGCGCTTGACAGCTTTGCCGATGCCCGCAACTTTGCCCTTTACCGGGAAGACGGGCACCTGGTGTTCACATTGCTGGGTCAGGATGGCACGGCGCTGACGGAAAACGAAGCCCGCACCTTGCCCAAAGAGCGGCGCACCCAAATTGACCAGAACGAACAAGAACTGCGTGCTGAAATTGCCCGGTATCTGGACAAGACCCGACCCATCGAGCGCGCCAAAAACGAAGCGCTGGCCGCCCTGCGGTGCCAAACTGTCAAGCCCCTGTTGGCGCATTCACTGCATGAAGTCACACAGGCGTTAAGCAAGCAGGTGATGGAGCGTGCAACCCTTGAGGCTTACCTGGACCGGGTGATGCAAGACATTTTGGACAACCTGGATGCCTTCCGAGTGATTGATCCGCAGGACGAACTTCAGCTCGAAGAGCTGGCCAATGTGCTGGCGCGCTACCGGGTCAACCTGGTGGTGGACAACGCAGGGCTCACAGGTGCACCGGTGGTCATTGAGAACAACCCCACTTACCACAACCTGTTTGGCAGCATCGAGTACCAAGCCGAAGAGGATGTGCTGATGACTGACTTCTATCGCATCCGGGCAGGCAGTCTGCTCAAGGCGCATGGAGGTTTCTTGATGCTGCATGTGCGTGACCTGCTAAGCGAAGAGTTGCTGTGGGAAAGGCTGCGGCGTTTTTCTCGCACTGGCCGCCTGCAGATTGAAGAGCCCATGCAGATTTTCGCCCCCATGGCCACTGTGTCGCTGGCACCTGAGGCGCTGGACATCAGTGTCAAAATTGTTTTGGTTGGCACCACCGAAGAGTATTACCTGCTACAGGAGGCTGACCCGGAGTTTGCCCGGCGCTTTCGGGTCAAGGTGGATTTTGCGGAGAGTTTTGTCGCCACCGCACAAACTTACGCGGCATCAAGTGTCTTTGTTGCGCACACCTGCAAACGCCTGGGTTTGCCCCATTTCTCCGCCGCCGCCATGGCGCGTTTGCTGGAAAACGCCCACCGGGAAACCGATGACCAGGGCCGCCAAAGCGCGGTGTTTGCCAAGACCGAGGCCTTGGTGATTGAAGCTGGCTCCGCCTGCCTTTCCCGTAGGGGAACACAAGCGGATGCCAAAGACGTGGCCGATGCGCTGGAGGCACGTCGCCTGCGGCACAACTACCCTGACCAGCGCATGCGGGAAACCATCACCGGCGGTGACCGCCTGATCAGCTTGCGAGGCGAAAAAGTCGGGCAAATCAATGGCCTGACCCAGATTGACCTGGGAGACTACCGCTTTGGTTTTCCGGTGCGGGTCACGGCACACACCTCCGCTGGCGATGAAGGTCTGGTGAACATTGAGCGCGAAGTCGAGTTGTCGGGCCCCATTCACGACAAAGGGGTGCTGATCTTGCACAGCTATTTGTCCACCCTGTTTGCGCACCTGGCACCCTTGGCGCTCAATGCCACCATTGCATTCGAACAGGAGTACCATGGGATTGAGGGTGACTCTGCCTCATGCGCCGAGTTGTATGTGCTGCTGTCTTGCCTGTCTGGGCTGGCGCTCACGCAAGGCATTGCAGTCACCGGGGCCGTCAACCAACACGGGGAGATACTGCCGGTGGGAGGTATCAACGAAAAAATCGAGGGCTTTTTCCGTGTCTGTGACAGCGCAGGACTGACTGGCAAACAAGGGGTGCTAATCCCCAAACGCAACCGACACCACCTGATGTTGAATAAGGAAGTGACACAGGCGGTGGCACTAGGCCGGTTTCATGTCTATGCCGCAGAAAACGCGAGCGAAGGGATTGAATTGCTCACCGGCCATGTCTGCGGCCTGCCAGGCACAGCGGGCGGCTACGCCAGCGACACCCTGCTTGGCCGAGCCCAAAAAACCCTGCAGACCTACCGGCGCGCCTGCCATCTGGCGGAGCACCCCAAAGTCAATCACAAACATTCAAGATTCAGAAACCCATGACCTGTCATCGGGTTGTAACTGTCATGCAAAAGCAACGGTCTTCGCCGCAGCAAGTCAAAGCGGGCTTGTAGAGGTGGAAGTTCCAGCGACCAAAGTGGGCTCCTTGTTGGGCCCCGGTGCGTGTTTACGAGCCAACAAGGTGTACATGGTAGGCACCACGAACACCGTGAGCAGTGTCCCCAAGCTCATACCCCCCACAATCACCCAGCCAATTTGCTGGCGGCTCTCGGCACCTGCACCAGTAGCAAAAGCCAGCGGTACCGCACCCAGAACCATGGCCCCAGTGGTCATCATGATCGGGCGCAGGCGCTGTGCGGCTGACTGCTGGATAGCGGCCAAGATGTCGATGCCCTGCTCACGTAACTGGTTGGCAAATTCGACAATCAGAATGCCGTGTTTGGTAATCAGCCCGACCAGCGTGATCAGGCCAATCTGGCTGAACACATTGAGCGTGCCACCCGACCATTTGAGCGCCAGCAAAGCCCCAGCCATCGACAAGGGCACGCTGAACAAGATCACAAACGGGTCCACGAAGCTCTCGAACTGCGCGGCTAACACCAAAAAGATGAACAACAGTGCCAGCGCGAACACCAGCGCGAGCGAGTCAGACGATTTTTTGAATTCGCGGCTGATGCCGTTCAAATCAGTCGCGTAACCGGGTTTAAGCACCTTTTGTGCGGTGGTGTCCATGAACTGCAAGGCCTCGCCCACCGAATAAGACGCAGACAGGTTGGCGGTGATGGTGGCCGAGCGACGCTGACCAAAGTGGATCAACTCGCGCGGCACCACCACTTCTTTGATTTTCACCAGGCTTGAAAGCGGGATCAAATCAGCACCTTTGCCTCGGACAAAGATTTTTTCGATGTCATCCGGGGTGTCGCGGCCGCTGGGTGTGGTCTGCACAATCACGTCGTACTGCTCACCGTCGCGCTTGTAACGCGTGACCTTGCGGCCACCCAGCATGGTCTCAATGGCGCGCGCAATCAAGTCCACACCGACCCCCATGTCGGCGGCGCGTTCCCGGTCAACCTCAAGTTTGATCTCTGGCTTATTCAGGCGCAAATCGGTGTCCACCTGCACAAAGCCAGGGTTTTTTGCCAGTTCATCCTGAAACGCGCGCACCGTTTGCGCCAGATTCTGATAACTCTCAGAGGTGATGATGACAAACTCAATCGGGCGGCTGCTAAACCCCTGCCCCAGCGACGGCGGCGTGATGGGGATAGCGGTCACGCCAGACAGGCTTGATACCCGTGGCGTCATGGCGCGTGCCATCTCTAGCGTCGTTCGTTTGCGCTCCTCCCAGGGAGTCGCCCGAAAAAAGATGTTGCCCTGTGACACCGTGGGGTTACCGATGGTGGAAAAAATGCGGTCGAACTCAGGGTAATCTTCCGCAATACGCTCAATGCTTTTGGCGTAGCGGTCGGTGTAAGCCAAGGTGGCACCGTCAGGCGCGTTGATGCGGGCCAACACCACGCCGCGGTCTTCCATGGGTGAGAGTTCTCGCTTGAGCTCGCCCAGACTCCACCAAGTCACCAAGCCGCTGGCCAACATCACCAACAGCACCAGGTAACGCCGCTTCAACGACCAGGCCAGCATTTTCCCGTAGGTGCGGGTGGCCCACTCCAGCAGGTTTTTCATGTGGGAGTCAAACCAGGTGGGGTTAGGGTTGTGTTTTAGCAATTTTGATGACAACATGGGTGACAAGGTGAGCGCCACCAGCCCTGAGATCACCACCGCCCCAGCCAGCGCCAACGCAAATTCAGAAAACAAGCGTCCTGTGCGGCCCGGAGAAAACGCCAATGGTGCATACACCGCCACCAGCGTCATGGTCATGGCCACAATGGCAAAACCAACCTCGCGCGCACCACGAATGGCGGCCTGAAACGGCGGCAACCCCTCTTCAATGTGCCGATAGATGTTCTCCAGCATCACAATGGCATCGTCCACCACCAGCCCGATGGCCAACACCAGCGCCAGCAGGGTCAGGGTGTTGATGCTGAAACCGGCCAACGCCATCATGGCAAAGGTGCCAATCAAGGCCACGGGAATGGTCACTAGCGGAATCAATGAGGCGCGCAAGGTACGTAAAAACACAAAAATCACCAGCGCCACCAACACAGCCGCTTCCAAAATCGTTTTGAACACCGCTTTGATGGACTCGTCAATGAACACCGAGTTGTCGTTGGCGACCTCAATCTGTACACCGGGCGGCAAATCGCGCCTCAGTTTCTCAAGCAAAGCCATCACCCCCTTGGACAACTCCAGCGGGTTGGCTGTGCTTTGTTTGACGACACCCACACCCACGCCCTCGCGGCCATTCAGGCGCACGAACGATCGCTCATCCACCGGTGCCTGCTGCACACGCGCCACGTCCGCAATGCGAATCTGTTGGCCGTTCACACTGCGAATGACCACCTGGGCAAATTCCTGCGGACGTTGCAAATCGGTGGCGGCGGTCACGTTAAATTCGCGCTGCGCACTCTCAATTCGCCCGGCGGGCACTTCCAGGTTGGCGCGGCGCAGGGCATCTTCCAGGTCTTGCACAGTGAGCTTGTAGGCCGCCAGCTTGTCGGTGTCAACCCAAATCCGCATGGCAAATTTGCGTTCACCGTAAATATTGACTTCAGCCGCACCTGGCGCGGTTTGCAACAGCGGTTTGACCAGGGTGTTGGCCATCTCTGACAGTTGCAAGGCGTTGTGAGTGTCAGAACTGAGTGCCAAAAAAATCACCGGGAATGACTCGGCTTCTACCTTGGCAATCACCGGCTCGTCAATGCCCTGTGGCAGACGTTGGCGGACCCGGGTTACCTTATCGCGCACATCGGCGGCGGCTGAGTCAGCATCGCGTGTCAAGGCAAACTTCACCGAAATCTGGCTACGCTCCTGGCGGCTGCTGGAGGTGATCACGTCTACCCCCTCGATGCCCGAGAGCGAGTCTTCCAGCACCTTGGTCACCTGGGTTTCCATGACCTCGCTGGATGCCCCGGCAAAGGTGGTGGTGACCGACACCACCGGCTCGTCAATCTTGGGGTACTCGCGCACGCTGAGGCGGTTGAATGACACCGCACCAATCAGCACAATCAACAGAGACAGCACGGTGGCAAAGACCGGGCGGCGGATGGAGGTTTCAGCCAGTTGCATGGTGGGTATCCCGGCGAATTAAAGGCGGGCCGCCGAAGTGGGCGCTGCACCAACCGCTGTGGACCCCGCTGAGGCCGGGTTCTGCGGCCCGGTGGCCTTCCCAGCAGGCTTGCCCAGTTCGACAATACGCACCGGTGAGCCGTCTTTTTGCAGGCGTTGCTGCCCGGCCACCACCACCGTGTCACCCACGCTCAAGCCTTCCACAATTTCAACCTTGCCCTGGCGGCGTACGCCCAGCTTGACTTCTTGTCGCATGGAGACAAATTTAGCCTCGGGTGGCAAGCTGGCACCAGCCTCGGGCGGCACCAGCTTGTAGACCAGTTGCCGGTTGCCTTGGGGCACGATGGCTTCTTCGGGCACCACCAGTGCCGCATCGTTGACAGAAAACACAGTGGTCACCCGGGCGAACATGCCCGAGCGCAGCACTGGCGCACCACCGGCAGTTTGCGCAGCGGCTTTACCAGGCCCAGCCAGCAAGGCCCGCACACCAATGGAGCGCCCATTGGCATCAAGACGCGGGTCTACTGCTTCTACCACGGCCTTGAAGCTGCGCCCAGGCAAGGCATCTAGGGCAAGTTCCACACTTTGCCCCGGCTTCACCTTGGTACCGGCTCGTTCGGGAAGTCTGAAGTCCACCAGCATCTGGCGGGTGTCTTCAAGGGCCACCAGATCGGCACCGTCTTTGACGTAGTCACCCACGCTGACGAGCCGGATGCCTGCTGTGCCGTCAAATGGCGCACGCACCGCCATGCGATTCAGCCGGGCCTGCGCCAAACCCAGTTGCGCCTGAGCCACCTTCAAATTGGCAGCACTGGTGTCCAGTGTTTGTTGCGCCATGAAGTTTTGCGCCACCAACTCTTGCGTGCGTTTGAAGTTGGCCTGGGCAATGGCCAGTTGGGCCTGCATTTGCTGCAATTCGGCCTGCTGCAACTGGTCATCAAACTGCACCAGGAT
This sequence comes from Rhodoferax sp., assembly GCA_044344025.1. Taxonomy (GTDB): domain Bacteria; phylum Pseudomonadota; class Gammaproteobacteria; order Burkholderiales; family Burkholderiaceae_C; genus Rhodoferax. The sequence continues at coordinate 14,533 of JBIJDQ010000007.1, read as the reverse complement.
TTGGCCTTTGCGCACCGAACCACCATCCTTGAAGTTCAGCGCCGTGATGCGCCCCACCAGCTCCGGGCGCAGCATCACGCTTTGGCGTGCACGCAAGCTACCGACCGCCTGCACGTCATCTCGGAGGGCTACGGCCTCTACCTTGGCCACTTCCACGCCTGCCAAACGGGGTGCAGCAGTGCCACTGCTGGCACCTGCTTTGCCTGCCGCCGTGTTGGACTCAACGGATCCTGATGAACCCGTGACAGGAGTGGCTGCTGTCGGGCGACTCTGTAACCACCAGGCACCCCCACCCGCCAAGGCAATGCCCAGAACGGTGAGTGTGGTGTAAGAAAATTTGTTAGCCATAGTGCGCCATCCAGTCAGGAGTCAGGAGTCAGAGTCAGAGTCAGGTTGCTAATGTAACGAGCTGCCAGCAGCCATGCGGGCAAAGGCGACAAGCTTTACCAGCGCTTGACAAGCTGGTGCCACCAGTAGCTTGATCAACGGCCCTTGAGTGCCATGTCCACGCCCCGGTTGGCCAGTTGGTCGGCACGCTCGTTGCCGGGGTCACCGTTGTGACCTCGCACCCAGCGCCATTCAATCTGGTGCGTGCCGCTGTTAACCAGCGTGTCGAGCCGCTGCCACAAATCGACATTTTTCACCGGTGCCTTGGCGGCCGTTTTCCACCCGCGAGCTTTCCAGCCAGGCAGCCATTCGGTCATGCCTTTGAGGACGTATTGGCTGTCCACATGAAGCGTCACCTTGCAGGGGCGCTTCAAGGCAGACAGGCCCTCAATCACGGCCATCATTTCCATGCGGTTATTGGTGGTGTCAAGTTCTCCGCCACACAACTCTTTTTGCGCGCCGACTGATTGCAGCAAAGCACCCCAGCCGCCAGGCCCAGGGTTGCCCTTGCATGCGCCGTCGGTGTAAATGTCTATCGGGTTCAAATTCTTGACCTCATTCTTCAATTTTTAGATTGTTTACGGCTGTAGTGCTTGTAGAACCTGCGCTTCTAGCTATTGAAATGGGAGCACTAGCCAACCATCTGGCAGGTTTCCAAGCGGGATTGAGCAGCGTCATGCCGCGCACCTTTTTCACCGCCACCAAACAATAAACGGCACCTAGTATCGGCCACAAGCGTGCACCGAGTCGGTCCATCCAGACAAACCGCGCCAGCCACTTGGGGTTGGTCAAGGCGGGGCGGTGGCAGCCAAAGTGCACCGACTCGATTTCCAGACCCAACAAGCGCAGCCAGCCGCGCAGACGCAAATAACCGATAAAGTCGCCGGCCTCTGGCAAAAACATGTGCTCGAACCCCAGGCGCTGGTACAGGTGGGCGCGGGCTTGACGAAAACCCCACAGGCTCATGGGATTGAAACCACAAATCACCACCCGCCCCTCTGGCACCAACACCCGCTCAACCTCGCGCATTGCGGCATGGGGGTCTGCGGTGAGTTCAAGTGCATGCGGCAACACCACCAGGTCAAGGCTGTTGGCGGGAAACGGCAAAGCCGCGAAGTTTGTTACAAAGGTGGCCTTCTCGTTCGGCGTTTCCGTGGCCAGCCAGCGGTGCGGCATGCGGTTGGTGGCCAAACCATCCAGCTCGGGCAGGCCCAGTTGAAGGGCATGAAAACCAAACACATCGGACACCGCCGCAGCGACCAGTTCACGCTCCCAGGCCAGCATGTAAACCCCCGGCGGGGTCGCCAGCCAGTCATGCAAACCTATAATTTGATCGCCCATGAAGTTAATTCCTATCCCAGCTTTCAACGACAACTACATCTGGATGTTGCACGACGGACACCACGCTCTGGTGGTAGACCCCGGGGATGACCTGCCCGTGCGTGACACCTTGGCGCAGCACGGCTTGATTCTGGAGTCAATTCTAGTCACGCACCACCACCACGACCACACCGGCGGGGTGGATGCCCTGCGGCAAGCCACGGGCGCAACAGTTTATGGCCCGGCCCTGGAACGAATACCCGAACCATTGCAACGCCTGGGTGAGGGTGATGCCATCACCACCTTGGGCCTGAATTTTGAGGTCATGCTTGTGCCAGGCCACACCGCCGGACACCTGGCGTACTTCGCCCAAATTCCGCTTGACGACCCGGTGCTTTTTTGTGGCGACACCTTGTTCAGCGCGGGATGTGGGCGACTTTTTGAAGGTACTCCTGCGCAGATGTTGGCATCATTAACCCGTTTTGCCGCCTTGCCAGAGGCCACACGGGTGTGTTGTGCCCACGAGTACACGCTGGGCAGTCTGCGCTTTGCCTTGGCGGTCGAGCCCGACAACGCCGAACTTCAGGCTTACCAAGCCCGGGCGCTGGCCCTGCGCCAAAACCAGCAGCCCACACTGCCCTCGCACATCGGGCTTGAAAAAGCCATCAACCCCTTCTTACGCACGCATTTGCCCCAGGTGGTCCATGCGGTACAACAAGTCGATACGCACGCACACGGCCCCGCAGGTGTGTTTGCCGCCTTGCGCACCTGGAAAGACAAGTTTTGAGACAAGCACTTCACTGGCTGGCGCTGTCTGCCGTCCTGTGGCTGGCCGCCTGCGCCAACCCGGGTGCCATGCGACATGATGACACCGCAACCACCGCCCCAACCGCTGCGTCTGACGCACCGTCTGTGGCCGGCTCGGCAGTCAGCCCATCACTTTATCCGGCCGGTGGCCTGCGTGCCTTGCCAACCTCGCCGTTGGCCTCACGCCAGGTGCACGGCTTGCTTCCTCCAGCAGATTTGTGGGAGCGTATTCGCCGTGGTTTTGCCATGCCTGACCTCGACACCGACCTGGTGCGTGAGCGTGAGCTGTGGTACAGCAGCCGCCCGGATTACGTAGCCCGCATGACCGAACGCGGCAACAAATACCTGTTCTACATCGTCGAAGAGTTGGAGCGGCGCAACATGCCCAGTGAACTGGCACTGCTGCCCTTTATTGAGAGTGCCTTCAACCCGCAGGCCGTCTCAAGCGCCAAGGCCGCTGGCATGTGGCAGTTCATGCCTGCCACAGGCAAACAGTTTGAACTGAAACAAAACATGTTTCGTGATGACCGCCGCGACGTGATTGAGTCCACCCGTGCGGCACTGGACTACATGCAACAGCTGTATGTCATGTTTGGCGACTGGCACCTGGCGCTGGCCGCCTACAACTGGGGCCAAGGCAGCGTGAAGCGGGCCATGGACAAGGCCACCCGAGCAGGCACCAGCACAGCCTACCCAGACCTGAATATGCCCATGGAAACCCGCATGTATGTGCCCAAGCTGCAATCCCTGAAAAATATGGTCAGCAACCCCGAGTCCTTCCGGATCAAACTGCCGGTCATTGAAAACCACCCCTATTTCCAGAGTGTGGACATCCGGCGCGACATTGATGTGGCCTTGGCCGCCAAACTGGCTGAGGTGCCATTGGACGACTTCAAGGCACTGAACCCATCTGCCTCCAAACCGGTATTGCTGGCGGCAGGCACGCCACAAATTTTGCTGCCCTGGGACAACGCCGAGCGCTTTCAAGCCAACCTGGAGGCCTATACCGGTGGACGCCTGGCCAACTGGACGGCCTGGATTGCACCCGCCACCCTAAATCCGACCGATGCCGCAAAACGCGTGGGCATGGCCGAGAGCGAGCTGCGCAGTGTCAACCAGATTCCTGTCAACATGCTGATCAAGGCTGGCTCAACATTGCTGGTGCGCCGCTCGGTCGGACTCGACGTGGATGTGTCGGTGCATGTGGCCGACAACGGGCACCTGTCCCTCGCACCTGATGTGGTGCTGAAGAAAACGACTGTCAAGGCCGGTAAAAAAGACACAGTGGCCAGCCTTGCCCAACGCTTTAAGGTCAGCGTTCAGTCGGTGTCAGAGTGGAACAAAATCAGTGCCTCTGCGGCACTCAAACCGGGGCAAGCCTTGGTGTTGTACTTGCCCGTCAGGGTGACCGCAGCCCGGGCAGCGGTCGCTAAAACTGGAAAACCAGCAGCGACCAAGGCAACAGCGCACGTCATCCCCAAGGCTGCACCGCTGAAAAAAACCACTCAGCTGGCACGCAAGTGAGCCAAGGCTACTTGTAACCGGCAAACAGGATTGCCACGTTCACGACCAGCGCCAAGCTCCAGACCAAGCTGCGCACGTTGGCCAGGTTGGCCACATACAGCAAGATGAAGACCACGCGCAGCACCACGTAAACAAAAGCCAGCAGGTCCAGTCGTGTCTGGTAGGCACCCAACTGGTGGGCAATAACGACCGCACCTATAAAAAATGGCAAGGACTCAAAGCTGTTGGCCTGCGCCGCATTGGCACGGGCGCGCCAGTCGGTCTGACGAGCCAGCCAAGCGCGTGGGTTTTCGTTGTCAAACCCGCCATCGCGCCGGGGTTTGCCAAAAGCGCCCCACTTGGCAATACCGGCGCACACTATCGGCAAAAGTGCCGCCACCAACACGCACCAGTAGGCCAAAGTGAATCGGGCAACTGTCATGACAAGACTCCAAGGGGGTTAACGCCGGTCAACCAGCGCGTGGGCAATGGTGCCCAAGTCAACATACTCAAGTTCACTGCCCACCGGCACACCACGCGCCAACCGAGTCAAATGCAGACCACGGGCTTTCAGCCCTTCACTGATCACATGCGCCGTGGCCTCGCCTTCGGCTGTGAAGTTGGTGGCCAGAATAACTTCCTGGACAAGGCCATCGAGTGCTCGGTCGAACAGCTTCTTCAGACCAATGTCGTGTGGGCCAATGCCGTCGAGCGGGCTGAGTTTTCCCATCAACACAAAGTAGAGGCCTTTGTAGGCACCTGTGCGCTCAATGGCCGACTGGTCAGCAGGGGTTTCCACCACGCACAGCTTGCTGGTATCGCGGCGCACATCCAGGCAAGTGGCGCACACCACGGCTTCGGTGAAGGTGTGGCAGCGCTCGCAATGCAAGACCGCCTGGGTGGCATGCGCCAGTGCCATCGACAGGGTTTGCGCACCGGCGCGGTCATGCTGCAACAAATGAAACGCCATGCGTTGTGCCGATTTCACCCCCACGCCCGGCAGGCGGCGCAAGGACTGAATCAGGGTTTCAAGCGCGTTGGTGTCCATATCTCTGATCAGTTGGGGACAAAGCTTGTTCGCTTCGCGTCACTGCGGTCTTTCCCACAATTCTCTGATCAGTTGGGGACAGAGCTTGTTCGCTTCGCGTCACTGCGGTCTTTCCCACAATGTCTCAAAAAGGGAATTTCATGCCGCCGGGGAGACCGGGCATGCCGGCGGTGATTTTTCCCATCTTTTCGGCGGAAGTGTCTTCTGCCTTGCGCACGGCGGCGTTGAAGGCTGCAGCCACCAGGTCTTCAAGCATGTCTTTGTCGTCGGCCAGCAGGCTGGGGTCGATGGTGATGCGCCTGACATCGTGCTTGCAGGTCATGGTGACCTTGACGAGGCCAGCACCGGATTCACCGGTAACTTCAACATTGCCCAGCTCGTCCTGGGCTTTTTTCATGTTGTCCTGCATCGCCTGCGCTTGTTTCATGAGGCCGGCGAGTTGTCCTTTGTTGAACATGGGTTTTCCTTGTGTGTGGTTTGAATCAATGGTTTGTGAAGCGGATGCAACCCGCACCCTGCAATTGAGAAGACCAGCGCCTGATGGTGTGTCATCTGGGCTTGATGCTGCCAGGGATGATTTTCGCCCCAAAATCACGCATCATGGTCTGCACCAACGGGTCGTCAAAGATGATTTTTTCTGCAACCAACTGCCGTTCGGCCCCCGCAGCCGCATTGCGCTTGGCCGGGCTGTCGTTTACCCGGCCAACCTCAGCCACCAGTCGCACCGGGTAACCCGCAGCAGCCAGGGCGGCTGCCAAACGGTCACGGCTCCCCGGCTGGTTGAGCGACTCGCGTTCTACCCGGAGCAGCCATTGGTCCGTGTCACGTGCCACCAATTGCGATTGCAGTGCCAGTTCACGCACCATGGCGGTAATGGCCTCTGCCGCCACCAGCGCCTGTACGGTGGCGTACCAAAAATCACCTTCCGGGTTGCCATGCACCGCCGTTGCGACACGCTCCATCGGCACATCCCGTTTGGAATCTGCCTGTACATGCACTTGGACTGATTCAATTTTTGCAGCTAAAAACGGCCTTTTGACAAGCACTGTGGCCGATTCAGGCATCAAAACAGGTGCGATGGTGGCAGGTAGGCCACCGCTCGGACCCGCCATCTCGCGAACCGCCAGGTGTTGCCCGGCATGGGGCAAGGGCAAAGCAGCACCGACCGCTGGCCTCGCGGGGGGTTGAGTGGCGGGCTCGACAGGTGAGGCGGTCTGCAAGGAGGGCATTTCGGCGAACGCTTGCATTGCTTCACTAAGCATAGCAAACTCTCTATAATCAGCGAGCACTTCAAGCCTATTTTCCTCTAAAACGACCTTTTTAAAAGACAATTCTTCAGGTGGCGACCCAGGCAATGGCGTGGGTGCAGGTGCCGGGCCACCCGGAAGGTTGCTCGCGGGGTGCGCGCTAAATTTCAGAGTTTTTTTTTCCTGCACCAACGCACCATCAGCCTGCGGCTTGAATGCCAGTAGGCGCAACAGCACCATGGTCAGCGCGGCGTATTCATCCGGCGCCAGTCCCAACTCACCACGCCCATGAAGACAAATGCTGTAGAGCAACTGCGTCTCATCGGCTGGCATGAGTGCAGCCAATTGGGCAATGTCTGAGGCCTCTGGATCAGAGTCGTCCTGGGTTGCGTCGGGCACCGCTTGCAACACGGCCATGCGCTGAAGCACACCGCTCATCTCTTCGAGCGTCGAGGCAGCGCTGAGGCCATGACCGCGCAAGACCTCAGAGGTTTCCACCACAGTCTTTCCATCGCCTTGCGTCAGGGCTGCAAGCAGGCGAAACACATAGGACCGGTCCACGCTGCCCAACATCTGGCGCACCGAGGCCTCTTGCAATACCCCGGAACCAAACGCAATCGCCTGGTCGGTCAGGCTCAATGCGTCCCGCATCGAACCGCGTGCCGCACGTGCCAGCAGCCTCAGCGCTGGCAAATCGGCGCTGACTTTCTCGGTCACCAGCACCTTCTGCAAATGCTCACGAATGGTCTCGGGTGCCATCGGGCGCAAATTGAATTGCAAACAGCGGGAAAGCACCGTGACCGGCACTTTCTGGGGGTCTGTCGTGGCCAAGACAAATTTCAGGTACTCGGGCGGTTCTTCCAGTGTCTTCAACATGGCGTTAAACGCCGTGTTGGTGAGCATGTGCACTTCATCAATCATGAACACTTTGAAGCGACCCTGCACCGGCTTGTACACCGCCTGCTCCAGCAGGGCCTGCACCTCGTCCACGCCCCGGTTAGATGCGGCGTCAAGCTCGGTGTAATCAATAAACCGACCGCTGTCAATGTCAGTGCACGCCTGGCATACGCCACACGGGGTTGCAGTGATTCCACCTTGTCCATCAGCACCTTGGCAATTGAGCGATTTGGCCAAAATGCGCGACACCGTGGTTTTGCCCACACCACGCGTACCAGTGAACAAATAGGCGTGGTGCAAGCGCTGGGTGGTCAGCGCGTTGGTCAGTGCCTGCACCACGTGGTCTTGCCCCACCATCTCGGTGAAGTTGCGGGGGCGGTATTTACGGGCAAGCACGAGGTAAGACATGCCCGGATTCTAAAGGGCCGTCGAAGACGCTAAACTGATTTAGCCGAGGGTGCGGTCAACGCGCCATGCCGGTCAACCCATTCCATTCAACAACTTTGCAGGAGTAATACCATGGCAGGTAAATTTGAAGTCACCCAGTCAAAAAACGGCAAGTACATGTTCAACCTAAAAGCTGGCAACGGACAGATCATTCTGACCAGCCAGATGTACGAAACCAAAACCAGTGCCATACAGGGGGTTGAGTCGTGCAAAAAAAATAGTGCCGCAGACGAGCGATTCGAGCGCGCGGAGTCCACGTCAGGACAACCCTATTTCAACATGAAAGCCACTAACGGTCAGGTGATAGGGCGCAGCGAAATGTATTCGTCGGTCGCCGCACGAGACAACGGCATTGCATCCGTGAAAACCAATGCCCCTGACGCCGACATCAAGGATTTGACCGGCGTTTAAGGCTAAAATCCGGGTTGACGGGCCTTCCCGCATGGTGAAGCGGCCAACCGGGTCAGGTGGGGAACCAAGCAGCCCTAACTGTAGAGCCAGTGCCGGGGTCAAGGCTCGTCAACCTCATTTTTCAAACCTGACATTCATGCGGGGTTCAAGGCCAACAAGACTTTGCGGCCCCTTCGTGTAATAGGTTCCGGCGTCAATTTCATGAACATCCGGCATGAAAAGATTGTGGCAACTTCAACAGATTCAAACCCACAGACAAAGCCGAAATTCACTATCCTTTAAATAGTGAATAGTGCTTATTTGATAAGCACTTCAGCCTGTTTAGCCCTATTTTTTGTCAGCCGCGTCCGGCAAAAGGCATCTGGGTGGCCATCACCGTGTGAAACATCACATTGGCCTCCAATGGCAAGTTGGCCATGTACACAATAGATTGTCCGACGATGGCGACATCCATCACCGGTTCAACCGCCACACTGCCATTGGCTTGCAAAATCCCGGCGCGCATGCGCTGCGTCATGTCGGTAGCGGCATTGCCGATGTCGATCTGCCCCACCGCAATGTGGTATTTGCGGCCATCCAGCGATGCCGTTTTGGTCAAGCCGCTCACGGCATGTTTGGTCGATGTGTAAGCAATCGAGTTGGGGCGCGGCGTGGTGGCAGAAATGGAACCATTGTTGATGATGCGCCCACCCATGGGCAGCTGCGCTTTCATCACCCGAAAAGCCTGGCGTAAACACAAAAACATGCCCGTCAGATTCACGTCCACCACACCTTGCCACTGGGCCAGCGTCAGGTCTTCCAGCAGCACGCCAGCAGGGGCACTGATGCCCGCGTTGTTGAACAACAGATCCAGGCGGCCAAACTTTTGCACTGCGGCCTCAAACAGCGCTGCAACCGATGCCTCCTGGGACACATCGGCCGCCACTGCCAGGGCTTTTTCCGGTGCATCTGACTGGGCAATCACCTCCAGCAGAGCTTGCTGGCGCCGCCCGGCCAACACCACCTGCCAGCCATCTGCCAGCAAAGCCAGCGCCGCAGCCCTGCCAATACCTGAACCCGCGCCTGTCACCAGGGCTACTTTGACCACGTTTGTCATAAATTCCAAGGAAAGTTGGTGTTCTACAAATCAACTGCGGCGACGCGGCTTGCGTACCTTGACTTTGGCTGGCTCCACTGCTTTGCTTGCGCCAGACTTTTTGGGCAGGGCACTGCGCGGCACACGAGGTGTGGCAGGCAGGGGCTCGGCCAGTTTCCGGCTGCGTCGACCGCCATTAGCACTGTCACCAGCCCCGTTGCGGTCAATATTCTCACGCCCTGGTTCGTGCTCCTTGGCGGGGCGGGCAAGCAAGGCATCGCTGTCGGGCATCAGCCGGAAATCAATGCGCCGACCATCCAGGTCGACTCGGCTCACTTGCACCCGCACCCTTGTGCCCAATGCAAACCGCATACCAGTGCGCTCGCCACGCAATTCCTGGCGTGCCTCATCAAACCGGTAATACTCGCCACCCAGCTCGGTGATGTGCACCAGACCTTCCACGTACATGGCATCCAGGGTCACAAAAATTCCAAAACTGGTGACCGCACTGACCACGCCACCAAATTCTTCACCCAAGTGTTCGCGCATGTATTTGCACTTGAGCCAGGCTTCCACATCGCGGCTGGCCTCGTCGGCGCGGCGCTCATTGGCACTGCAATGCAGCCCAGCCGCCTGCCAGGCGACCATGTCGGCACTGAGCTTGCTCGGCTTTTGGGTAGGCTCAGCCACCCTTGAGGCCAGGTTCTTTTCAAGCCGCTTGGACAACTTGGCGTGCGCTTCGCCGGGTGTAGGAAGTTTGGGCAACTGGTACTTGCGCTTGGCCAGTATGGCCTTGATGACCCGGTGCACCAACAAATCCGGGTAACGTCGAATCGGGCTGGTGAAGTGGGTATAGGCCTCAAACGCGAGTCCAAAGTGCCCGCTGTTTATCGGCGTGTAAATCGCCTGCTGCATGGAGCGCAGCAGCATGGTCTGAATTTGTTGTGCGTCAGGCCGCTCTTTGGTGGCTTTGGCGATGGCCTGAAATTCTGCGGGCGACGGGTCGTCACTGATGCTCAAACCCACGCCAATAATTTTCAGGAAATTGCGCAGAATCTCCTTTTTCTCGGGTGTCGGGCCTTCGTGCACTCGGTACAAGCCGGCATGTTTGCTTTGCGCAATGAAATCAGCGCTGCACACGTTGGCCGCCAGCATGGCTTCTTCAATCAACTTGTGGGCATCGTTGCGAGTGCGCGGCACAATTTTCTCAATGTGCCCGGCTTCATCACACACAATCTGGGTTTCAACTGTTTCAAAATCAACCGCACCCCGGCGCTCACGCGACTTGAGCAAGGCACGGTAGACATCGTGCAGGTTGATCAGGTCGGTCACCCGGTCTTTGCGCTTGGCAGCTTCCGGGCCGCGGGTATTGGCCAAAATGGCGGCCACCTCTGTGTAGGTAAACCGGGCATGGCTCCACATGACCGCTGGGTAAAACTGGTAGGCGACCACTTCTCCGTCTTCTGACACCATCATGTCGCACACCATGCACAGGCGCTCAACTTCGGGATTGAGCGAGCACAAGCCGTTGGACAGCTTTTCTGGCAGCATCGGAATCACCCGGCGCGGAAAGTACACACTGGTCGCCCGTTCGTAAGCATCAATGTCAATGGCGGAACCGTTTTCTACATAATGGCTCACATCGGCAATCGCCACCAACACGCGCCAACCGGGCACTGCGGTGCGACCCTTGCCAATTTTGGTGGGCTCACAGTACACCGCGTCATCGAAGTCGCGGGCATCTTCGCCGTCAATGGTCACCAGGGGCACATCGGTCAGATCGACACGCTGTTTTTTGTCTTGGGGACGCACCTTGTCGGGCAGTGTTCTGGCCAGCGCAATGCAAGCCTCAGAAAACACATGTGGCACATCGTACTTGCGAACGGCAATCTCGATCTCCATGCCAGGGTCGTCCATCTCACCCAGCACTTCTTTCACGCGACCCACCGGCTGACCAAAAAGCGCAGGCGGCTCAGTCAATTCAACCACCACCACCTGCCCTGCTTTGGCCGCGCCAGTTGCGGCTTTTGGAATCATGACATCCTGGCCATAGCGCTTGTCTTCTGGTGCCACGATCCAAATACCACTCTCGCACAACAAGCGACCAATAATGACCTGGCTGCTGCGCTCCACAATTTCAACCACTCGCCCCTCAGGACGACCCTTGCGGTCACTGCGAACTACCCGTGCTTTAACACGGTCCTTGTGCAACACGGCACGCATCTCATTGGGCGGCAAATAGATGTCTGCATCGCCATCATCACGGATGACAAACCCGTGTCCATCACGGTGTCCTTGAACTATTCCTTCAACTTCTTCCAGCAGTGAACTGGTTTGCTTAATATTCTTGATACAATGCCTTTCTTTCCTGAAATGCCCAGGTGGCGGAATTGGTAGACGCACTAGTTTCAGGTACTAGCGAGTAACTTCGTGGGGGTTCGAGTCCCTTCCTGGGCACCAATATAAATGAATTCCGGTTCATTTTTATGTCAGAAACCGGATGTTTTTGAATACAAAGCCGCTGCACTTGCAGCGGCTTTTTTGTTGCTGAGACTGATAACAATCGCAGCCATCAAACGGGTTGCGCCACCAGGTCGTGTCCCTGTGTGCCCACAACACGTGCCTTGGTGAATTCGCCCACTTTGAGCGTTTTGCTAATTTTTTCGGGTGGCAACAACGTCACAACGCCGTCAATCTCGGGCGCGTCGGCGTAAGACCTCCCCACACCGCCTTTTTTCCCCAAACCGGGGGCAGAATCAACCAAAACCTGGATCGACGCGCCAATGCGTTGCCGCAGTTTTGCCGCTGATACCGCTTCAGCCACTTCCATGAAACGGGCACGACGCGCTTCGCGCACTGCCCCTGGCAGCATGCCCGGCAGGTCATTGGCGGTTGCGCCATTCACCGGGCTGTATGCGAAACAACCCGCCCTGTCAATTTTGGCCTCGTACATGAAATTGAGGAGATGCTCAAATTCTTCTTCTGTCTCACCCGGAAAACCGGCAATAAAGGTGCTTCGCACCACAATGTCAGGGCACACTTCACGCCAACGTTGAAGTCGCTCCAGATTTTTCTCACCACTGGCTGGACGTTTCATGCGCTTGAGCACATCCGGATGACTGTGTTGAAACGGCACATCCAAATAAGGCAAAACCAAACCAGATGCCATCAGTGGCAAAATTTCGTCCACGCTGGGGTACGGGTACACATAATGCAAACGTACCCAAGCACCGTAAGCTTGCGCCATATCGCCCAGCGCCTGCACCAATTCCAGCAACCGGGTTTTGATGGGCTTGCCGTTCCAGAACCCAGTGCGGTATTTCACGTCCACCCCATAAGCCGAGGTGTCCTGGCTGATCACCAGCAACTCTTTCACACCCCCGTCAAACAAGGCTTGCGCTTCTTTGAGCACATCACCAATTGGCCTGGACACCAAATCACCCCGCATGGAGGGGATGATGCAAAACGTACAGCGGTGGTTACAACCTTCGCTGATCTTGATGTAGGCGTAATGGCGCGGTGTCAATTTGATTCCGGCGGAGCCAAACGCATTGGGCACCAAGTCAATGAACGGGTCATGAGGTTTGGGCAAATGCATGTGCACGGCATCCATCACCTCCTGCGTGGCCTGTGGCCCGGTTACGGCCAGCACACTGGGGTGCATTTGACGCACCAGGTTGTTGCCACCCTCGCCCGCTTTGGCCCCCAGGCAGCCAGTCACGATCACCTTGCCATTTTCAGCCAGCGCCTCACCGATTGTGTCAAGGCTCTCCTTGACCGCATCGTCAATGAAACCGCAGGTGTTGACAATGACCAAGTCTGCCCCTGCGAACGTCTTGACCGTCTGGTAACCCTCAGCGCTTAACTGGGTCAAGATTAACTCTGAATCGGTCAAGGCCTTGGCACAACCCAGGCTGACAAATCCTACTTTAGGTGCACGGGCACTTGTTGCACCCTCTGAAATAGCGTTGCTCATGCGTTGATTGCTTTGAAATAGTTTAAGTGGGACTCTTAATGCCAAAAGCACCCAGCATTTGACCGGTTTGCTTTTTCATTTGTTCTTGCATCTGGGCCAACATGGTTTTGGACTGTTCCAGACTGCCGCCCATCATGGCTTGCAACACAGGGGGTTGCAGTGTGGCGTACTGCGTCCACATTTCGGGTGAAATTCCTTTGGATTGCTCTGCAAACCGGGTTTGCACTTCAATCAGCGATTGAATGTTTTTCTCAAGGTAACCACCCAGAAAACCTTGCATTGCATGCCCATAGAACCGAATCAGACTCTCCAGCACAGACGCCGAGAACATGGGTGATCCGCTTGCTTCTTCTTCCAGAATGATCTGTAACAAGATGCTTCGCGTGATGTCTTCGCCGCTTTTTGCGTCACGGACTTCAAACGCCTCGCGCGACATCACCAGTTGCTTGACCTCTGACAACGTGATGTAGGTTGACGTGTCGGTGTCGTACAGACGCCGATTGGGGTACTTTTTGATGATGCGTTGACGTGGCTCATCGGGCTTGACGCTGGCTGTGTTCATGTGAAATCCTTGAACCCTCAATGAGTCCGGTGTGGTCGCGGTTTTACTATATTGCGCTGCAACACATTGTAAGGATTGAATGCGCGCCAAATGCCACGGCTGACCGTTATCCGCAAATGCGCGTGACGGGCCGTGGAAATCCAAACAAGTTATTTGGGATAAAAAGATTACTAGGGAAATAACCGAGGTTTTTGAACTCTGAATCTGGTTGTATTCAGAAAAACCTTGGTAGGCGCGATTGGACTCGAACCAACGACCCCCACCATGTCAAGGTGGTGCTCTAACCAGCTGAGCTACGCGCCTAAGAGTATTCGACAGCTAGAGAGTATAGCCTCAATAAATGCACCAAGTGCCTGCAACGCAAGAATATCCAGTATTTCGCCATGGGCCATAATTGACGTTTACGTTAACGTCAATCATTTTTCAGGAGATCAAAATGGACATCGCAGGCAAAGTATTCATCGTCACGGGTGGCGCATCGGGCTTGGGCGAAGGCACCGCCCGCATGCTGGCAGACAAAGGAGCCAAGGTGGTGATTGCCGACATGCAGGCCGAAAAAGGCGAGGCGGTGGCTGCCAGCATCGGCGGCACTTTCATCAAATGCGATGTCAGCAATGAGACGGATGGTCAAGCGGTTGTGGCACTCGCCTCGACTTTAGGCAAACTGATGGGACTGGTAAATTGCGCAGGCATTGCACCGGCAGAAAAAACGGTAGGAAAAGCTGGGCCACATGCGTTGGCGGTGTTCAGCAGGTGCATCACCGTTAACCTGATTGGCAGCTTCAACATGATCCGCCTGTGCGCCGATGCCATGAGCAAAAACGCACCCGAAGCAACCGGTGAGCGGGGCGTG
>JBIJDQ010000131.1:0-6345 GCA_044344025.1 Rhodoferax sp. | reverse complement strand
CAGGGTGAGCTGACCATCGTACAGGGTCAAATCAAGGAGCAAAGTGCCCAAGGCAACTTGCTCCGTATGCAACTAACCCGAATTTCCGTCGTCCGCGAAGTCGATGCAAGCAACACCACAGTGGGCATTTACGCGCAGGGCCAGGCGCCAGCGGGCACCCGGCTCGACGGAACAAACTATCGCATACGCGGCATTGGCAAGGGTGGCTTCCGGTTACAGGGGGGCGGAGACGTAGTTGGTAAAATTCCTCAGGGTCTGCCCGAACTCAAAGTACCGCAGCTGAGCTGGAGCGGTATGTTGTCACTTCTATCGGCTGCCATTGTCATTTCATTGGTGGGTTTCATGGAGGCAATCTCCATCGCCAAGGCCATTGCTGCCAAAACCCGCCAACGGTTGGATCCCAATCAGGAGTTGATAGGGCAAGGACTCGCCAACATCGTCGGCAGTTTCAGCCAGTCGTACCCGGTGTCCGGGTCGTTCTCACGCTCGGCCGTCAACAGCAGCCTGGGGGCGCAAACCGGCATGTCCTCAGTCTTCACCGCACTCACGGTTTTGGTGGCTTTGCTATTCCTTACCCCTTTGCTCTACCACTTGCCCCAGGCAGTCCTGGGAGCCATCATCATCATGGCCGTCACCGGGCTCATCAATGTCCAGGCTGTCAAGCATGCCTGGCAGGCGAGCCGGCACGACGGTGTTGCGGCCGTGGTCACTTTCGTAACGACACTGGCGTTTGCACCGCATCTGGATACCGGCATCATGGTGGGAGCCCTGCTGTCGCTGGGTCTGTACCTCTATCGCACCATGACCCCGCGTGTAGCCTTGCTGGGGCGTCACGGTGATGGCACGCTACGCGATACCCTTGTCTATCCGGATTTGCCAACGGGTCAAAACATGGTGGCAGTGCGCTTTGACGGTTCACTGTATTTCGCCAACGTGTCTTATTTCGAAGATGCCGTACTCAGTGCGGTCGCCAATCATGCTGACACCAAGGTAGTACTCATTGTCGGCAACGGCATCAACCAACTGGATGCTTCGGGCGAAGAGGTTATTCACCACTTGTTGGATCGACTCAAAGACACAGGTGTCAGTCTGGTGTTCAGCGGCCTGAAAAAGCAGGTCCTGGACGTCATGCGGGCAACCGGTCTTCTGGATGCCATTGGCACCCAAAACCTGTTCGCCACCGAAGAACTGGCGATCGACGCGATCTACCAGCGGCAGGGGCTGAGCACCGAGGGTGACCCATTCTGCAAACCTGCGCCCGCAGGCACCAGCGCACCCTGACATGTCAACGTTTTTAGCCGCAATCAAAGGGTATTCTCCCGACACCCTGAGAGCTGATCTGACGGCCGGTCTGATCGTCGCTGTCATTTCGATACCACTGGGCTTGGCTTTTGCGATTGCTTCGGGGGCCACACCAATCCAGGGGTTAATCACATCTGTGGTGGCAGGGTCGCTGGTTGCCGTTTTTGGCGGGTCACGATTCCAGATTTCGGGTGCGGCGGCAGCCCTGATCCCGATCCTGGCTGGCATCACCCTCCAGTCGCCCAATGGCTTTCAGGACGTGATGCTGGCTGGTCTGCTCGCGGGGATCTTGCTGCTCATCATGGGATGGTTGCGATTTGGAAAATTGATTGAATACATACCGTACCCGGTCGTTCTGGGCTTCACTTCTGGTATCGCCATCAGCATCATCGCCACTCAAATCAACAATCTCACCGGCCTGGTGCAACATGCGCCGGACGGTGGCAAGTTGTTTGGTGCAGACGGCCTGGTGCAGCGTCTGCCAGCACATGAGTTCTTCCACCAGAACATGATTGAAACCATGGGGAGCCTGGAGC
Organism: Rhodoferax sp.; assembly: GCA_044344025.1. Taxonomy (GTDB): domain Bacteria; phylum Pseudomonadota; class Gammaproteobacteria; order Burkholderiales; family Burkholderiaceae_C; genus Rhodoferax. The sequence goes on along the minus strand of JBIJDQ010000131.1, from coordinate 4,507 downwards.
ACTTTAACGCTTGGGCGTTGCTGCTGGCCGCCATCACGCTGATTGCCATTGTGTACGCCCCCAGGCTACCCCTTCTCAAGCGGGTGCCCGGCGCCTTGATCGGTCTGGTCGTTGGTACTGGCGTTGCTGTATTGTTCGACTTTCCTGTCGAAACCATTGCAAGCCTCTTCGGCGCTGTTCCGTCGAGCATGCCCGCCCCCAGCGTACCGGAAATCAGCTTGACACGGCTGCTCGAACTGGTGCGCCCTGCCTTTACTATTGCAGTATTGATCGGCGTCGAGGCCCTGCTATCGGCCGTTGTAGCCGACAACCTGAGCGGCGACCAGCACGAATCCAACCGCGAACTTCTGGCACAGGGCGCAGCCAACTTGTTGTCCCCATTGTTTGGTGGCATGCCGGCAACCGGGGTCATAGCCCGTACAGGTGCCAATATTCAAAACGGTGCGCGAACCAGAATGGCTGGACTGTCACACGCCGTCTTCGTTCTGCTTATCATCCTGCTCGCCGCACCGCTCGCCAGCCAGGTACCCATGGCGGTTCTGGCGGCCATTTTGTTGGTGGTTGCCGGTCGCCTTGGTGAATTCACGCACGCCAGGCACCTGCTGCAACATGCCCCGAACGCTGATCGGGTCGTATTCCTGGCGACCGTTTTACTCACGGTTTTTATTGATCTCACCGTAGCCATCGAAGTTGGTATGGTGCTGGCATCGTTCCTGTTTATCAAGCACATGAGCGAGAACATTCCGGAGGAAATTGATCTCATCGGAAACACCAGCTACGCCGGTCTGACAAAACAAGGCGTTTGTCCGCAGGTCTTGTTTCATGAGGCGCACGGACCATTGTTTTTCGGCATCGCCAAAGCATTCGAGCGAACCATCCGTGGCGCATTTCAGCAGCACAACCCCAACGTGTATGTGCTGCGCATGCTGAAAGTATCCATGATGGACTCCACCGGCCAGCGCGCCCTTGAAGGCGTCCTGCACCTTGCAAACCGGGAGGGAAAGAAGGTCGTTTTTACCCGTGCAAACTCTCAGGTGACAGGTATGCTGACCGACTTTCAGGAGGATGGCTTGCTCGCCAGCGATGCAATCGTGACCAACACGAATGAAGCGATCCGATGTGCCATGAACTACATGAATCCTGATTTGTGTTCGCGCTGTACCAGCCGGGTTTTTACCGAATGTGCGCAACAGCCCAATGCTGAGGCAAACCAGTCACCCACGCCCCCACACCCATAGAAAGACTCGATATGAGTGACGCACTGAATTTCCTGATCAAAGCCCGCCCCGAGGCATTGACGCACTATTTCGCATTTTTGAAGGATGCCGGAAAACACCTGGACCCCAAGACCAAGAACCTGATATCGGTCATTACTAAAGTCCACGCCCAAACCGACCGTGGATTGCGGCAATACCTGAAACGCGCATTGCGCGAAGGCTGCACGGCAGTGGAGGTGATTGATGCACTGCTCATGGCGTTTCCCGCGTTGGGCCTTGCAAAAATCATTTGGGCGGTCGATGTAATACTGGACATGAACCTGCCGGAGTTTCAGGACGGTGCCGTTACCGCCAAACTGCCGACTGCGGCCACCAAGTCGCCCGAATGGCACGATGTAATGGCCAGCAAGGACCTACCGGATGGTGAAGTCTTGCGTAAAGAATGCGACGGTTTTGGTCTTTTCATCTACCGCGAAAAACGTTCGGTATCGGTGTTTGACAGCCACTGCCCGCACCAGAGTACCGATATACCGGAACTGGCTCTCAAAGGCAGCACCCTTACCTGCCCCAAGCACCAATGGGAGTTTGACGCCAAAAGTGGCGATTGCATCAAAAAAGGCAATAGCCCGCTCAAACGTATCGAATCAAAAGTCGTCAAGGGACGACTCCTGGCTTTTTGGTAAACGATTGCTTTTTTCACTACAACAACTGGAGACAACCATGCGCATTTCAAAAAAACTTCTCGCTCTCACGCCCTTGTGCGCACTGCTTGCCGCAGGTTCGGCCCATGCAACGAATGGCTACTTCTCCCACGGCTATGGCATCAAAGCTAAGGGCATGGGCGGTGCCTCTGTAGCCATGACCGACAACGCTTTTGCCGGTGCCAACAACCCAGCAGCGGCGGCTTGGGCAGGAAACAGGGTGGAGGTGGGTCTGGATGTCTTCGCACCTAGCAGGGAGATGGAACGCACGGGCAGTGGCGGCAATCTTGCTGTTAAAAGCGATAGCAATATTTTTTATGTGCCCGAGTTTGGGTTCAATGCCGCTGTCAGTGACACCATTGGCATGGGCATCACGATTTATGGCAACGGTGGCATGAACACCGATTATGCCGGCGGTCAAATAAATTGTGGCGGTGGGGCTGTAAACGCGTTGTGCGGAAACGGTCGTTTGGGCGTTGATTTACAGCAACTCATCGTTGCGCCCACCATTGCTTTCAAATTGAGTCCTACCCAATCGATAGGCATATCACCCTTGGCGGTTCAGCAAGTTTTTAAGGCTGATGGACTGAGTGCATTTGCCGGCGTATCGGCCAGTTCCACAAAGCTTAGCAACAACGGCGCCGACACCAGCAATGGCTATGGGGTTCGTTTGGGTTACTTGGGCAAATACGGAGATTCGTTTAGTGTGGGTGCTTCCTATTCCCCACAAATTTCAATGTCAAAATTGTCTCAATACGCTGGCCTCTTCGCTGAAGCGGGTGGTTTTGATATACCGGCAAATTACGCCATAGGTTTGGCCTTTAAGCCAACACCTGACGTAACCGTCGCATTGGATTACCAGCGCATTCGCTACAGTGGAGTACCTTCAATTGCAAATACTGGGTCATTGCGGCCTTTAGGTTCCGTCAATGGTGGTGGCTTCGGTTGGGATGACGTCAATGTATGGAAAGTCGGAGTCCAATGGCAAGCTACCGGAAACCTGACCATGCGCGTGGGCGCCAATGTCGGTACAAACCCGATCAAGAGCTCCGAGGTCACCTTCAACATTTTGGCTCCGGGTGTCACTACTACCCACTACACGGTAGGCGGCACCTACGCGATGTCAAAATCTTCAGAGGTCAGCTTTTCCTACATGAATGCCCCCGCAAATTCAGTGACTGGACCTTCTACTGCCGGCTTGGGCGGAACCGAAACTATCAGCATGTCCCAACAAGCCATTGGAGTTCAACTCGGATGGCGTTGGTAGTCGACAAATTGGCCTAATTCAATCTCAACAAAGAGAAGACACATGGCACACATCGTCATCATGGGCGCAGGAATCGGTGGCATGCCTGCCGCCTACGAAATGCGCGCAGCGCTTTCTGCGGAACACCGTATCACCGTTGTCAGCGCAGTGGACTACTTTCAATTCACTCCATCCAACCCATGGGTTGCTGTGGGGTGGCGCGATCGTGAGTCCGTCACGCTGCCGATTGCACCGATGCTGGAAAAAAAGGGAATTGCCTTCATTCCAAAGGCCGTTACCACCATCGATGCACCCGCCAATCGTTTAACCTTGGCGGGTGGCGACACGGTGGACTATGACTACCTGATCATCACCACCGGCCCCAAGCTGTTTTTTGATGAAGTCCCTGGCTCTGGTCCGCACGGAGGGCACACGCATTCGGTGTGCACGGTGGACCATGCGTTGGGATTTTTTAAGGATTACGAAGAATTCCTGAAGAATCCTGGCCCAGTCGTCATTGGGGCCATGCCGTTTGCCAGTTGCTTTGGCCCGGCCTATGAGTTTGCCTTTATCTTGGACACGGATCTGCGTCGCCGCAAAATCCGCCACAAGGTGCCTATTACCTTTGTGACCAGCGAGCCTTACATCGGCCACCTGGGCCTAGGTGGGGTGGGCGATAGCAAAGGTATGTTGGAGTCTGAGTTGCGCTCGCACGACATGAAGTGGATCACCAACGCCAAAACGTCCCGAGTGGAAGCGGGCAAGCTGTTTACCACGGAGTTGGATGCGCAAGGTGCCGTCGTCAAAGAACACGAAGTACCGTTCAAAATGGCCATGATGCTGCCCGCTTTCAAGGGCGTGGATGCCGTGGCCGCAGTGCCCAATTTGTGCAACCCGCGTGGCTTTGTACTGATTGACGAGCACCAGCGCAGCAAGGCCTACAAAAACATCTTCTCAGCAGGTGTGTGCGTAGCCATTCCGCCAGTGGAAGCCACGGTGGTGCCAACCGGAGCCCCCAAAACCGGCTACATGATCGAAACCATGATCAGCGCCATCGTGCATAACATTTCCGACGAACTTGCTGGCAAAGAAGTAAGCACCAAGGCCACATGGAATGCCATTTGCCTGGCCGACTTTGGCGACACCGGCGCGGCGTTTGTGGCCTTGCCACAAATTCCACCTCGCAATGTCAACTGGTTCAAAAAGGGCAAGTGGGTTCACTTGGCGAAGATTGCATTTGAGAAATACTTCATGCGCAAAATGAAGAATGGGACCTCTGAACCTGTTTATGAGAAGTACGTTCTCAAGGCCTTAGGCATCGTGCGCTTAATGCGTTAATCGCC
>JBIJDQ010000130.1:0-6396 GCA_044344025.1 Rhodoferax sp. | reverse complement strand
GACCTGGGTTTTGACGCGAACGAATTGCGAAATTTCCTGAAGGCATTCAACCTTGAAAACCCGGACAACAAAGCCATTTTGAGTGGCCGCCTAGAAGTCCGTTCCGGTTTGCAAGCACACCAACTCAGCACCAAGGAGGAGGCGCTCAAGGATTGCAAGGTTTGCCATCAGGCAGGCGCTGTGCCATTTGTAAGTGTGGTGCTGACCATGGCCGGTCCAGATGGTCGACCCCTGCGCCAAGGTGTTGAGAAAGAAGTTTTGACCTCTGCGACCTCTCTTGACACCATGCGCGGTTTCTATGCGATTGGCAGCACCCGCATCAAGTTGTTGGATTATTTGCTGGTGCTGGTGATTTTGGGTGTGTTGTGCTTGCCAGTGGCGCACATGACCGCGCACCGCCTGTTCAAGGCCAAGCGCGACAAACTGCAAGCCCAGCGGCAACAAGCGTCAAAACAATAAGAAGGGTCAGTCATGAAAAAACTCTATATTCACCCGCTGCCCGTGCGTATCTGGCATTGGCTCAATGCATTGGGCTTTCTGTTGCTGATTGCCACTGGCGTGCAAATCAGGTACCTGGACATTTTTCAGGTGCTGTCATTCAGAACGGCCGTGGTGGCGCACAACTACATTGGTTTTGCGTTAATCGCCAATTACTTTTTGTGGCTGGGCTTTTATCTGTTTACCGACAAGATCACCGTGTATTTGCCCGAGATGAACGCCAAAAAGTACTTTGAAGATTCCTGGCGGCAGCTCAAGTTTTATGGTTATGGCATCTTCCTGGGCGAAGAAAACCCGCACCATCCCACGATTTACCATAAGTTCAATCCGCTGCAAATCATGATGTACCAAATCATCATGCTGTTGTTTGTGCCCATTTTGTTTGCGTCAGGTTTGTTGTTGTGGGACGTACAGCAGTTCTCGACCATCGTAAACATGGTCGGCGGGGTTCGGGTAGTGGCCACGGTGCATGTGCTGATGTTTGTCGTGTTTGTCGGGTTTTTGCTAATGCACCTTTACCTGATCACGCTGGGCCACTCAAGGTTTGCACACATCAAAGCCATGATCACAGGTTATGAAGAGATTCATGACAAGCCCAAGTCATAGGTCGGTTGATTGAAGCGGCTTCTTGGTTGATCTAGATCAAACGATATGCAGTTTCGTGTTTTAGTCCTTGACTTGATCTGACACAAGTTTTCCAATCCAAGTCACCGTTTTAAACAGCTGTTTTTAGAAGGAATTTTCAAATGTTCAAATTTTCATTGTCCGCCCTGACGTCTTCTGTTTTGTTTGCCCTCAGTGCAATGGCACCAGCCCATGCTGCTGTGGATGTGGAAGCAGCCAAGGCACTTGCAAAAAGCAACGATTGTCTGAAGTGCCATGCCGCTGACAAAGACAAGAAGGGCCCTTCAATGAAGAAGATTGCCGCCAAGTACAAGGGCAAGCCAGATGGCCAAGAAAAAGCCATCAAGAACATGGTGGATGGCCAACTGGTCAAGTTGACCGATGGCACCGAAGAAAAGCACAAAATCATTGATACCAAGGACCCTAAAGAGTTGAAGAACATGGCTGATTGGTATTTGTCACATTGAAGGTGAAATCGCCAATCACATCCACAGCCCAGTGATGTGGGCGTGATTAACACAACCGCCTTGAATTGAATAGTGCATCGGGACAAGGCTCACTTAAACCTGTCGATCTGGTTCACCGTCAAAAGTAAGCACGGTGACAAACATTTGTCGTCAAATAGAAACGACGACGCACCAGCGTTGTTGGTGTGCAATGTATTCAATGCCTAATTGCAGGTCAGGATCCGTCATGAAGGAGTTGGGATGAGAATCAAGCGTGTTATTGCCATCGCTGGCCTATTGGTAACTGGTTGGCTGAGTCCGGTTCTGGCAGCAACCGAGGCTGAACCTACCGGTGCCGCGTTTTGTGTGACCTGCCACGACTCTGAAGACCTGACGGACAATAGCCGCTCTTCGCACGGTTTTGTGACCGATAAACGCGCGCCTGACTGCATTAGCTGCCATGGCGCAAGTACTGCCCATACCTACAACCCTGCCAAGCTCACCCCGCTGCCGAAGTCTGACATCAACTTCGGCAAGAATTTCGGCAAGGTCAGCACCAATACGACTGACGCCAGAAACCGGTCGTGCCAAAATTGTCATGACAAAGACCAGAAACGTACATTGTGGTCTGGTTCCAGCCATGAAAACGCAGGTATCACTTGTGACACCTGTCACCAAGTGCATGCCAATAAAGACAAAACCTTGAACAAAAAGGTTCAAGCCGAAACCTGCTACCAGTGCCACAAAGAACAACGCGCGCAGTTGAGCAAGCCATCGCATCATCCCATTCCAGAAGGCAAGATGACCTGTTCGGACTGTCACAACGTCCACGGTTCAACAGGCCCAAAACTGGTTAAGCGCGATAGTATCAACGACACCTGCTTTACCTGCCACGCTGAAAAGCGCGGCCCATTCATCCATCCGCATGATCCGGTCTCGCAGGACTGCAGCACTTGCCACAATTCCCACGGCACCACCGTGGCATCTCTGCTCAAGGTGCGTGCACCTTTGTTGTGCCAGCAATGCCACTCTACCGCTTCACATCCTGGCTCAACCATCGGTATAGCACCAAATGTCTTGCCACTGACAATGAATGCTGCCGGTATGTGGCAGGGCAGAAGTTGTATGAATTGCCATACCCAGGTGCATGGTTCCAATAACCCATCGTCAACTGGTTTTACACCTAAAACCTTGATGCGTTGAGACAGGGAGAACTAATATGAATTCATTCACACTTCCGTCGTTTGCGCGCCGCACGGCAATTGCTGCCGCAGTAGGTTTGGCCTGCATAGCCGCTCAGGCTCAGGCCGAACCAGTCGAAGCATCAGTCAGTGTTGGCATCGCTCATGTTGATGGTTCAGGCGCAGACAAGGCCGTCTTTGGCCAGTACAACGGTTTGCGCAATCTCGGCACTGCGGTCTCGCTAGGCCTTGACTACAGTTTGCGAGACCCTGATGCTGGGAAATGGGTTGACTTTCTCGGCACCAATTTGTTGGGCGATACCCGCGAGCTTGAATTTACCTGGAAGAATCCGGGTGTCTGGACATTCACCGCTGGCTATGGGGAACTTACCCGCAATGAGCCGCTGATTGTCAACAGTGGTCTTGGTGGTGTAGGCACAACTGCGCTGTCGGTCAACAAGTTGCTTACGGCCGGTTCGGGCGCGGATCTTGATCTGTCAACCAAACGCACCAGTTTGGGTTTGGGCTTTAGTCGGATTATTTCACCGCAACTGCAGTTGTCTGTGGATGTAAAAACAGAAGAGAAAAACGGCACAAGATTATTTGGGGCACTGGTCAACAATGGCAGTTGCGTGTCTGTCGGATCAGTCGTTTGCCTGGACATTTTGTCTGCCTTGCTGTTGCCTGAACCCATTAAGTCTTACCATAGCCAGCTTGAAGCTCGTGCCAGCTATGTGCTTGAAAACCTGCGTTTGCACGCCACTTATTACGGATCGGTGTACAGCAATTCCAATGCCACGCTCAACCCGGTTTCTGGCTCGGCCACCGGTATAGTTCCCAACTACCTGATTGCCCTGCCCCCAGATAACCAAGCGCACCAATTTGACCTAAGCGGCAGCTACGACATCAGCAAGGCCACCCGCGCCACCTTCAAGCTGGCTTGGGCTACCGCGCAGCAAAATGCAGACTTCCCCACTGGGTTGACTGGCCCCTTGTATCCTGTCGCCAACGGTTCGGTCCTGGTCACCAGTCCGGGTGCCAGGGTCGACACCACCTTGGCCAAGTTTGGTTTCAGCTCGCGCGTGTCAACGCAACTGTCGCTGTTGGGTGACATTCGTTATGAGAACAAAGACGACCAGACAAATCTGTTCAACTACAACCTGAACAGCGCCAACGTCAGCAGCACAAACCACCACTTGCCCAACCAAAAGTTGCAAGGCAAGCTACAAGCCGGTTGGCAGTTCAACAGCCGCCATAACGGTACTCTGGGTGCAGACTATGAGTCAATAGACCGCGGTACCTACACGGCCAGCAGTATCTTGGCTGGTATTAGCGCCATACGTCAGAAAACACAGGAGGCTGGTGTTCGGGCAGAACTGCGCAGCAAGCTAAGTGATGAACTTGGTGGTGCACTCATTCTTTCAAGCAGTCAACGCGATGGCTCCAACTGGTTGCAAGCTGCAGCCAATGGCGGAACAGGTGTGGTGGATGCCCCCGACTCTGCCCTTGTGCAAGCGGTGTTGATGCCCACAATGGCAGATCGCCAGCGCAACAAGGTGCGGTTTTCTGCAGACTGGCAGCCCAACAAAGACTTTAATCTACAGCTTATTGCTGAAGAAAGCCACGACAGCTATAGCAGTCCGAGCAGCTTAGGTTTGCAAGATGCCCGCGCACGACAGCTGGGTTTGGACTGGTCTTACAACTTGTCCAGCACTTGGGCTTTGAACGGTAATGTATTTCAGGGCAACCAAACCATAAACCAATCTCTGGCGACTGGCTCTGGGCTGGCGCTGGACAACGTCAACCTAGCGGCTACCCTGGGTGTAACCGCCAGGCTCAGCAGCACAGTGCGGATGGGCGCCAACCTAAGCTACCTGGACGATAAAACCGTTTACGCCCAAAGCGCTGCTAACACGCTGCCCGATGTGAGCTATAGCGAAACCACCATCAAGTTGTTTGCCACATACCAGATCGAAAAGAACGCAACGGTTCGCCTTGACGTGGTGCATCAAAAAATAAGTACGGATGACTGGACCTGGAAGAATGTGACTTATTCGGACGGAACCACCGTTCGCGACAACCCCAGCCAGAGTGTCAACCTGATTGGGATTAGCTATGTGTACCAGTGGAAGTGAGTGAAGCGTCAGTGTTAGGCGTGGGCGCTGAGCTTCATGCACTGCATTTGATCTATCACAATCTTTTTTATCAAAATTGCTTCGAGAATTGTCAACGTTGTGTAAAGCGCAAGCGCAGCAGTTCCAAGCGAGGGTGAGTTGGGTGAGCAATGTGCCAAGTAACGTGTGTTTTTAAACCGGTGTTTTAAACCTTAACGCCATAGGAGTTGAAAGTGAATAGTAAACAAGCATTAGGAATCAGTCGGCCATCCCCGCATTGGATCAAGTTTGCTGCGGCGGGCTTGCTCGCGGCGGCCATCGCAGGTTGCGGCGGAGGGAGCACTGGTGCTAACACGACGGTGGCGACACCCACTCTGACCGCAGAGCAGTGGGCTGCAGCGAGTCTGAAAGTTGAATTTGCCAGTGTGGCGATCAACGCATCGGCACCGGTAGTCAACTTTAAGGTGCGTGATTCTGCCGGAAAAGCCATTACGGGGCTTACCACCGGCCAGTTGCGTTTCACCATTGCCAAACTGGTCGATGGCCCAAATAATAGTCCCACCCAGTGGGTGAGTTATATCGTCGCTAGCACCGCTGGTGTGCCTAGTCGACCAACCACTGAAAACGTGGCAGCCAACCTTAAAGACAATGGTGACGGCAGCTACTCTTACACCTTTTCTCGGAACATAACCGGTCCCTACCAGCAGCAAATCTCTACTTGGTTTGGCAGTGATGCCACCAAAGGCGTTACGTCCAACGGGGTGACAACCACTTACGCCAAGGCTGACGTGCTCGGTGCAGATGGAACATTGTTGAATTACGACCCTGCGCTTCCGCACCGGGTGGCTATTCAGCTTTCGGGCTCGCTGGTTACCGGTGGCCTTGCGCTGGCCGATCCGGTTAACGCGGTTTACGACTTTGTGCCTAACACTGGTGCTATCGCCAAGGCGGATCTCAAGCGGGATCTGGTCAATATTGACAGTTGCAATTCCTGCCACGAAAAACTTGCGTTTCACGGCGGCGGGCGGGACGACACCAAATTCTGCGTGACTTGCCATACCGACCAGCGTCGGATTGGCTACACCAATGTGGCTTCCACTGCGGGCAAGTTCCCGGCTTTGAAGGAAACGGCCACAGTCAACGCGACCACCGGCATCACCAGCTACACCTACGCCCGTGAAGACGCAGTGGCCAGCAGCTATGTGTATGACGGTGAAGCCGTTGGCAATTTCGTCACCATGATTCACAAGATTCACCAAGGTACGTCATTGGTGAAAGACGGCTACAACTATGCTGGCGTGGCGTTTAACAACAAAGGCTTTTCCAAGCTGAATGGTGGCCAAAAGATGTGTACCACCTGCCACAGCAGTAACACTGCCAAGGTGACGAATGTTGACAACTGGAACACCAAGCCAAGCCGCCAGGCCTGCGGTGCTTGTCACGACGGCATTAACTTTGCAACTGGCTTGGGATCAACCCTGGCTAACAAAGCTGCAGCGACTGCAGTGGGTGCAGTTGTTGCCACATCCAACC